>JAGAQZ010000051.1 GCA_017622505.1 Lachnospiraceae bacterium | reverse complement strand
TATGGCACACATCGACATTCACTATGGTTTCGCAATCAACGGTGTTGCAGCACTTCATACCGATATCTTAAAAGATACCGAATTGAATGCTTTTTATAAAATTTATCCTGAGAAGTTTAACAACAAGACAAACGGTATTACTTTCCGTCGTTGGTTGTTATCTTGCAATCGCGAGTTGGCAGAATACATTACTTCTTTAATCGGTAACGGGTATAAGAAAGACGCGGATGAACTTGAGAAGCTTCTTGCTTACAAGGATGATGAAGAAGTACTTGCGAAACTGGAAGAAATCAAGAAGGGTAAAAAGGCTGAACTTGCAGCATACATTACTGAAAAAGAAGGCGTTACACTTGATACAGAGTCAATCTTTGATATTCAGATTAAGAGAATGCATGAGTACAAGCGTCAGCAGATGAATGTTTTATACATCATTCACAAGTACCTTGAAATCAAGGCCGGCAAGAAGCCTGTACGCCCCCTTACTTTTATCTTTGGTGCTAAGGCAGCGCCTGCTTACGTTATTGCACAGGATATCATTCACTTAATCCTTGTAATGCAGGAAATCATTAATAACGATCCTGAAGTAAGTCCTTATATGAAGCTTGTTATGGTTGAGAATTACAACGTGGCATATGCACAGCGTTTGATTCCTGCCTGCGATATTTCAGAACAGATTTCTTTGGCAAGTAAGGAAGCATCCGGTACCGGTAACATGAAGTTTATGTTAAACGGTGCGGTAACATTGGGTACTGCGGACGGTGCGAACGTGGAAATTCACCAGCTTGTAGGCGACGACAACATCTATAAGTTCGGTAAGTCCAGTGAAGTGGTTATCGAGCATTATGCAAAGGCTGATTACGTATCTAAGGATTACTACATGAACAGCCCTGTAATCAAGGAAGCGGTTGATTTTATCGTAAGCAAAGAAACCTTAAAGATTGGGCATAAAGAGCAGTTAGAACGTCTTTACAATGAATTGTTGAACAAAGACTGGTTTATGACCTTGCTTGACTTGGAAGAATATATCGAAGTAAAAGATAAGATGTTTGCAGACTTCGAAGACAGAGGCAAGTGGAGAAGAATGATGCTTGTTAACATTGCTAAAGCAGGTTTCTTCTCATCAGACCGTACCATCGCAGAATACAATCGCGATATCTGGAAGTTGAAGTAATTAAAAAATTGTTATATAATGCTTATACGCAGGAAATAGCAATGCAGGGCTTTGGAGTTTCCGAAGCCCTGTTGTGTTTTATGCGGACAGGTGGTTTGCTCCCGAAAGAGAGCAAGAGAAGTGTATTAAAGGGGTAGAAAGGGAAGTTAAAATGGTTAGAAAGAGCGGAGTGTTACTGGCAATCACAAGTTTGCCGTCAAAGTACGGTATTGGTTGCTTTTCTAAGGAAGCTTATGATTTTGTGGATTATCTTGAGGCAGCAGGCCAGCATTATTGGCAGGTGCTTCCTATGGGGCCTACAGGTTACGGCGATTCGCCCTATCAGTCATTCTCAACCTTCGCGGGCAATCCGTATTTTATCGATTTGGAAGATTTAATCGAGCGTAAGTGGTTGACGGCTAAGGAATGTGATGCTGTGGATTTCGGCGATATGGAGCAGTATATCGATTACGAGAAGATTTACAAGGGGCGCTTTAAGTTGCTTCATAAGGCTTATGAGAGATCCAATATAGGGGAGAATGAAGATTTTATCGCTTTCTGTGAGGAAGAGAAGGATTGGTTGCCGGATTATTGCCTGTTTATGGCGCTTAAGGATGAAAATGGCGGTAAAAGTTTCATCGAGTGGCCTGAGAAACTTCGTAAAAGAGATAAAAAAGAAATTGCAGTAGCAAAACGCCGCTTGGCAACAGAGATTGAATTTTATGCCTTTTTGCAGTATATGTTTACATTGCAATGGTTGTCCATTAAGGATTATGCCAACGATAAGGGCATAGAAATTATCGGAGATATTCCTATTTATGTGGCATATGACAGTGCCGATACCTGGGCAAGACCGGAGTTGTTCCTTTTGGATGAAGAGGGTTATCCTACCGGCGTAGCAGGATGTCCGCCCGACTATTTCTCCAAGACCGGTCAGTTGTGGGGCAATCCTTTGTATGACTGGGACTACCATGAGGATACAGAGTTCGAGTGGTGGATTGACAGAATGGCGCAGTGCTTCAAATTGTATGATATGGTGCGTATTGACCACTTCAGAGGCTTTGATGAGTACTACAATATTCCCTATGGTGATGAGACTGCAGAGTTTGGTGAGTGGGAGTATGGCCCTGGCTTTGAGTTGTTCCGCGCAATGCGGGATGCTTTGGGCGATAAGCCTATTATTGCTGAGGATTTGGGACTTTTGACTAAGTCGGTCATTCGTCTTGTGAAGCGTACAGGTTGCCCCGGAATGAAGATTCTTGAGTTTGCTTTTGATTCTAATGAAGAGAATGATTACCTTCCCCATAACTTCTCAAGAAATTGTGTGGTATATACAGGTACTCATGATAATGATACCGTACAGGGCTGGTATTCATCAGCAAATAAAAATGATAAAAAGCAGATCAAGTTGTATTTGGGCGTACCCAACAGTAAAAATCTTCACTGGGATATGATTCGCTTGGCATTATCCAGTGTTGCGGATACTGCGATTGTTCCGATGCAGGATATTTTAGGCCTTGGTTCTGAGGCAAGAATGAATATTCCTTCTACGATGGGATTGAACTGGAAGTGGAGATTGCTTCCGGACCAGATGAAGGATGAAGATGCCAAACTTTTGTATGAAATGACAAAGGTGTACGGCAGATTATAATAAAAGGACGCAAATCGGGGTATATATTTTCTTCTCATACACGTTTTCACTCATTGCAAAACGTAGCGGTACATAAGGTTGTAGAAGACACAACCTAAGTACCAACGCTTTGCAAAAGGTATTCGAAGAAAATATATACCCCGATTTGCTGTTTTACGAATATAATTTAAGACTATATACAAACTGACTTCATAAGATAAAAAGATTGTGAAGCAAGTTTCCTTTATTGGCTCAAATATATAAATGCCGTACACCGGTTGATAAGATGGGTGTGCGGCATTTGTTGTATAGATAGATTACGATTGCATACTTTACATATATTTTTTTATATGTTTATTGGAGTAAAATCTCGTCTAGAACATTTTACTGAGTTCTGAATTAGAGAAGGACCTATCTTCGGTCACATCTTTCTCAAACCAGGCCGGCGGGGTGAAAGCATTGGCTTCTTCAATGCTTTCAAACTCTACTTCAGCCAGAACCAAAGGTGCCAAAGGCGCTTCAAAAAAGTCAAGTTCAATGGTGAGCTTCCCGTTATAAGGAATGCGATAGCGTTTCTTAGAAATAATCAATCCGTCCGCTTTTTCGCGTAAGTGATAGTAGGCTTCTTCGTTTAAGGGAAGATTGTATTCTTCTCTGGCAAGGAAGCCTTTTCCTTTGTAAGTAAGGTAAAAGTCATCATTTTCACGACGTACGCGCACGACGGGGTCTGTATTCAGATAGCCCTGTTCCAAAGTGAGACAGGGGTATTGTTCTAAGTTGTCCGGTAACTTGTTTATCGTAAATTTTCTTTCGATTTCCATAAAAACTCCTTTTTTACTTAATAATTGTGCCGGGATGCGTACCTTATTTTATAATAATTATAGCAGAAAGGTATGTACATATACAAGAAAGGAAAGGGTTTTAATCAAAAAGAGCTTATGATATAATGTATGTAAACACAATGAACCATGTAATTGTGAAAGGAGGCACTCCTATGAACTGGCTTGAGACTTTAAATGATTTTAACATAATATCCGTGATAGTTCGTGTATTCCTTGCGATGCTGCTTGGAGGCTGCATCGGTTTGGAGAGAGAGAAGAGCAAACGGCCGGCAGGCTTCCGTACACATATTTTGGTGTGCGTGGGCTCTTGCATGACTGCGTTAATCGGTTTGTATGTTGTGTATGAGATGGGGGCGAATTCTGACCCTGTGCGTATTGCGGCACAGGTTATTTCTGGTATCGGTTTCCTTGGTGTGGGTACTATCCTTGTGAAAGAACACGACCATATCACAGGTCTTACTACGGCGGCCGGACTCTGGACTACGGCGGCAATCGGTATTGCCTGCGGTTATGGCTTTTATATCGGTGCGTTGCTTGGAACTTTGGTTGTGGCGATTACTTCCGCAATATTGTTTAAATTGGAAGGCAGAGGGCGCAAGAAGAATCGCAAGGTAACTATGTATATCGAAATAAAAGGTTTGGATTGCCTGAATGAGTATATTGATTGGATCAATGATACATATAAAGCAAGATGCATTACGGTGGTGGCACCGAGAAGTGCTGTGGCCGGGAATGTAGGATTGGAAGCGGTATTGCCCGTAGTTGGTAATGAAGATATGAAGGCTGTGCTTGAAACCGTGCGCGCGAAGGAGCGTGTGGTATTTGCCATGGAGAGCGTGAAGCGGGAGAAGTAGAAGAGATGGGCATTTTGAATTGGATTTGTGGGTATTTTTGGATATTATTTATGGTTGCTTATTATTTTTGGATTGAGTTTTGGCCTGCAATTGTTTCTGTGCTTGTTGCCGATGCATTTTTGATATTATTATGTTGGTCAATTTCTCACAAGAAGAGAACCGTGATGAAAATAGCAACTGCGGCTATGGTGTTTTGTTTTACAGTGGCCATAACCTGGTGCGTTTTATTTCCTACGGCCTATCCCTATGTGGATTTGTGGGTGCTTGGCAAAACGGAAGAGCAGATTATAGAGGTCTATGGTGAACCGGAGTATAATGATGGTAGGGGACTTGCCTATAAAACAAAATGGGTGTTTATGGACATGGATTACTACGTAATCGAATTTAACGAAAATGATAAAGCCTGTTATGTGTTTGAGGCCCCTTGGACCCCTGTCGGAGGGTGATAAGTAAATGATTCTATTTTTGGTTGCTTGCATATTAAGTGCTTTATATGATGAGGCCAGAGATTTTGCACTTGCAATTTATATGGCATATCTGGCGGTTAAGTTCATAATATTATTATGTTGTGGTGCTCATATAAAGAATAAAAAAATAATTGCAGTGTCAGTTGCGGCATTGCCGGTGTTGCTTGCCGGAATTATAGCATATTGTGTAATATTTCCAACGGATTTTCCTTATGCGGATCCTTGGGTTCTTGGCAAAACAAAAGAAGAAATCATAGAGGTCTACGGTGAGCCGGAGTATAATGAAGATGAGTTGGCATATCCTACGGAATATGGTGTTTTGGATATGGAATATTATGTGATTGAGTTTGACAAAGAAGGCAGAGCAATTCGTGTAAGCGAAAGGCCTTATGCGGGTAAAGGTGGCTGAAATATATTATTATAGGAATAAAATCTTATGATGACTTCACGTAAAAAGAAAATTGTTAAAATAATCATTATTATTGTTTCATGCATAGCAACCATTGTGTTTGGAACACATTATTTGCTTGAGAATTATTTTTTTATTCCGGATGGAACTGTAAATGTCCGTATAAAAGACTCTTCGCCTGTGTTTAGCGATGATTATTATTGGATTTGTACATCAAGTGACAGCTTTGTTTTATATGAGAAGTCGCATGTTCATGAATGGGGCGTTTTCAATTCTTATGAGTATTGGTGTTATGATCCGGGTGCCAAAACGGGGATTGTAACGTTGGAATATCAGCAATATTATTGCGAAGATCCGGGCGGCCCCAGTATAGAATGTGATTCTTTCGAGATGACGTTTGCAGTATATCCAAATGGTGAAGTGCGTCAAATATCGGGTATGGAGCCCAATGGACAGATTGAAAGTTGGGAAGATTTTAAAAGAGAGTTGAGTGTAGCGAGGGATTTAACCTACGGAAAATATTTCAAAGCTTTTTTATTCATTTGTATAGCTTTGATAGAATTTTTGTCGGGTGTATTTTATGATATAAAACATTTATTTCGATGATTGATATGAGTGTAAAAATAAAAACTGCATTCGGAGTACATATCATATGAGGATTGTACTGAATGCAGTTTTTTGTATTGTTTACCAAGTTGAATGAAACAATAGAATAGAAATAAGATAATGTTTAAATTGTTTTAAGATAATAATTAAATCAACGCAGTGCTGAAATATCTTTCAACTCTGTCGGGAAGGATCGTAGCAATTACCTTATCCTTACCGTATTTCTCGGCCATCTTCTTGGCTGCCCATACATTGGCACCTGCTGAGGTTCCGCAAAGTAAGCCTTGAACCCGGGCTAATTCTCTTGCGGTTTCGATAGCGTCTTCATCGGTTACTTCCACAATGTCGTTGATAATGGACACATCTAAAATATCGGGGATAAAACCGTCGCCGATACCCTGAATCTGGTGGAGACCGGGTTCATCACCGAGAAGTGCGGATACATTCTTAGGTTCTACCGCAACAATCTTGGTGTTGGGGTTCTTTTCTAATAAATACTTGGATACGCCCTGTAAAGTTCCGCCGCTGCCGATGCCGGAAACGTAGATATCAATTTGTTGACCGAGTTGGTCACAAAGTTCAACGGCAGTGGTTTTATAATGAATATCAGGGTTTGCAGGATTCTGGAACTGCTGAGGTACGAAATACCGATCGGAAGAAGCAGCAATACGTTCCGCTTCTTCTACAGAACCGCCGATGCTTAATTCGGGAGGTGTTAAAACAAGTTCTGCACCTAAAGCACGAATGATTTTCTTGCGTTCTTCACTCATATTTTCGGGCATAACGATAATTACCTTGTAGCCCTTACGGATACCGCAGAGCGCAAGGCCGATACCGGTATTACCGGAAGTGGGTTCGATAATGGTCATTCCGGGTTTTAATTTGCCGGATTTCTCGGCTTCGTCCAACATATTCTTGGCAATACGATCTTTGATGCTTCCGCCCGGATTCAAAAACTCGGCTTTCGCAAAAATATTTAACCCTGTCGTTTCTTTTAAAGAAATCAAGGGAGTGTTTCCAATTAAATCTAAAACGTTTGTGTAATACATAGTGGCTCCATTTCTTCATAGTGAAGTCTGTTTGCGAAAAGTTTGGGTTATTGTTCCGTCGGGACATTTTATAATTCTCTACGGACACGCTCTCGCTCCGTTAAGAAACGTAGCGGGTACTAAATTCGTAAATAATGCTATTTGCTCATTAAGTACCGACGTTCTTAAAGGGTCCTTTATAGAATTATAAAAGCCCTCCGGAACGATATACGTAAAATCCATATCCGGCAAACAGACATATCTTTTATGTATATAATATGCATGCATTCGCACACTTTCTATATTATAGTACATTTCTTTTAGAAAAACCATTGTTTTATAATAATTTCTTGAATTGTGGTAAATAACAAGAAAACCTCCCTCGCAGAACTACGAGAGAGGTCTTTTTATTAAAGTATAAAGTTTGGATTATCCCAATGTTACAACTACGTTGTAAACTTCTTTGCCCTTTTCGTAAGGGATGATGCATCCAGCTACTTCCTGTCCGTCAACTACCAATGATTTAACGCCCTTGCATACATGAGAAGGGTTCTTAATGGTAATGTTATAAACAGCGCCTCTAAACTGACGAGTAGCGGTAAGTCCGTCCCAAGCTGCAGGGATAGAAGGATCAATCTTCAAACCATCAAAGTCAGGAGCGATACCGAGAATGTACTGTGAAATAGCTACCATGTTCCAAGCTGCAGTACCTGTCAACCATGAGTTCTTACCCTGACCAAAATTCTTTCCGGGTCTGCCGATATCAGAACCTGCATCCTTACCACCGATCATCTGGCCGTATACATAAGGCTCAGTCTTGTGGATATCAGAAGTTTCCTCAGTGAAAGCAGGAGCAATCTTTGAGTAGTATTCAAATGCCTTGTCACCACGACCAGCGTATGCTTCTGCACAGATAATCCATGCATTGTTGTGAGTGAAGATACCTGCGTTCTCTTTGTAACCGCCGGGATAAGTAGAAATTTCACCGTACTGGATATAGTATTTGGTAAATGCGGGGTTGTTAAGTACAAGACCGAAATCTGTATTCAGGTATTTATCAATAGAGTTCAAAGTCTTGATGTCAGCGCCTTCTTCTTTACCGATATCAGACATAACTGCGAATCCCTGAGGCTCGATGAAGATCTTACCTTCTTCACATTCCTTAGAACCCATCTTAGCGCCTGTTGCATCGTATGCTCTTAAGAACCAGTCGCCATCGAAT
>JAGAQZ010000050.1 GCA_017622505.1 Lachnospiraceae bacterium | reverse complement strand
TTTAAACCTGTCAGCTGATCTTCTGTAGCTTCGCTGTAAAGAAGATGTGATTCCAATGTTCTTCCGCAGAATGCGGTTGCGAGTTTTATACGCTTAATATCTGCTTCAGTGAAAGCAGAGTCGTTGCCGTCTTCATCTAATTTATTCACGGCCTGATAAGCACCGATTACCTTACCTTCCGAATTGGTAACAGGTACGGTAAGAATGGATTTGGTTACATAACCGGAACTTTTATCTACGTCGCTGTTGAAACGGGGATCGTTGTACGGGTCGTTGATTACCAGCAATTCGTTGTTCATAATGGAAGCCCCCACCAAACCGGTATTTTCGGGAATGGTAATCTTGCTGATATCCAAAGCGGCCAAAGTCCAAATCTGATGATTCTTTTTATCCCAGAACCAGAAACTTGCACGGTCTGAATTCACCAGGGTTTTACCTAAATCGGTGAGAAGGTGTAAGGTTTCGGAAAGTTCCTTTTCTTCAAAAAGTCTCTCCATATAGTAAAATATCTTTTCAAGTAATTCGTCTGATGACAATGCTTTCTTTGTTGTATCCATATTTTTCCCCTTTCTAAAATATGTTGAACCTATAGCAATATGTTTGTTTAAAATTGACTGGATAAATTATATCATAAAAGCGTTTGTGTGAAAAGAAAAGAATGACACATATGGTAATTTATGCTATTATTTGGAATAGAAAAATAGGCATATTGCCAAAGAAGTTAAGAAACGGAAAGTAATGATAAATTAGCATAAAAGGGGAGATTTGCATGAAGAAAAACTTTGTTCTTGCAATTGAGATTTTATTAATCGGTTTATTGACGTTTGTATTTTGTTATACGGATATTTTTTACTCGTTGGATTCTTTGTATAAAGACAGATTATATCAGCAACCGAGAACTGTGGACCCGACAATTAAAATTATATCCATAGATGAGAAAACGATGGAAGCTTTGGGACCGTTTGGTACCTGGCCCAGAAGTACTTATGCCGAAATTTTGGATATTTTAGGGGATTATCCTGCGGTAGTAGGTTTTGATATTATGCTGATGGGAACTATGAATGAAGAAGATGACGCTGTTTTCTTAAATGCATTGAAAGAACGGGATAATGTAGTTCTGGCTGCGCACCTTGTATATGAGACAAAAGTGGAGATGTTGCCAAACGGAGAGTTTGATGTGGACCATATGCATGTGTCGCAGGTTGAAGTGCCTTATACAGGTGATGCGACACCGATTGGCTATGCCAATACTTCACCGGATTTTGATGGTAAAATCCGTTCATATTTGCCGGTAACGCAGGTGGAGAATGAGAATGGCACTGTGACGGAGTATACGTCTTTATCTTACCAAATTTATTTAGAGTATTGCGAGAGTATGAATATGACGCCAATATCACCGGTTACGGATGATAATGGAGTGCAGTGGATTTATTATGCAGGCAAACCTTATGAGTATGAAAGCATTTCCCTGATTGATGTGCTGGAAGGGAAAGTGGATGCCAGAGTTTTTACGGATTGTATTGTGTTGGTAGGTGCCTATGCAACAGGTCTTCAAGATCAGTTTACTGTGCCCAACAGTAATAATCAGATGTTTGGAGTGGAAATAAACGCAAACCTGATACAAAGTTTCTTGGACGAACAGTTTCCGTTACCGGCCAATCGTTTGGCTGTATCAGTAATTTTTGCTTTGATAGCAATGGCTATGTTTGTGTGTTTCTCTAAATTGCATTTGAAATGGGGAACCGTGATTTTTGTACTGGCAGAGATTGCTACGGTAGTGAGCGGCATTGTGCTTTTTACAAAGGCAGGCATCAGTATTCCGGGATTTTATCTGGTTTTGATGCTGGCACTTGCTTATGTAATTGCTTTGGCGGGCGGTTATCTTTATGAGTGGGCAAAAAGAAGAAAAATTGCTTCTGTATTCCGCAAATATGTGGCACCACAGGTAGTGGACGATATTATGAAATCCGGTCGGTATAAGGTAGAACTCGGCGGTGAAAGCAGGGATATTGCGGTTTTGTTTGTGGATATCCGCGGTTTTACACCCTTGTCTGAAAGCTTGAAGCCGGCAGAGGTTGTAGAAATTCTCAACGAATATTTGAATTTGACCACCAACGCTATTTTTAAAAACAGCGGTACTTTGGATAAGTTTATTGGCGATGCTACAATGGCGGTGTTTAATGCACCTTTTGATTTGGAAGATTATGAGTATAAGGCGGTTTGTGCAGCATGGGATATTGTTGCCGGCGCGAAAGAACTTGAACAAAAGTGTTTGGAACGTTTCGGTAAGAGCGTTGCATTTGGTGTGGGCGTTAATTGTGGTGAAGCCGTAGTTGGTAATATCGGTTGCGATTTCCGTATGGATTATACGGCAATCGGTGATACCGTAAATACGGCGGCACGCTTGGAGTCTAATGCAAAGCGTGGGCAGGTGCTTATTAGCGAGCATATTTATCAGAGAGTCAAAGACCGTGTAAAAGTGCAGGAAATCGGGGAGATTCCGTTGAAGGGTAAATCCCAGGGAGTGTGTGTTTATGAACTTCTTGGAGTAGGCTGTGACAGTGCGGAGAAAAACGAAGATAGGCACAAAGCGATTGGAACTGCGGAAAGCGATGAAACGGTGAGCGCAGGTAATTCAGAAGAAGAGAATAAGTAGCAAAGAGCAATACGTAACATAATTAAAATGCGTAATAAATTTGAAAAATAGTAAGTAAATTAAAAAATACTAGCAGGCGGGAAAGACTATGAATATTCTCTCGGCAAAAAAAATCAGAGATAATTTAAAAACAGAATATCAAGAAATAGGCATTTCCGTTTTTGACTGTATTGATTCTACCAATGATGAAGCGAAAAGGCAGTGGAAAGAGACCAAAACAGCACCGGCAATTTATGTCAGTGATGAACAGACCGCCGGAAGAGGACGAAGAGGACGAAGTTTCTATTCGCCGGGAGGTACAGGGATTTATATGTCGTTGCTTTTACAACCTGAGAGCGGTTTGGAAGATGCGGTACACATTACGACGGCAACGGCGGTGGTAGTAGCCAAGGTACTTAAGCAGTATTTGGGTGCAGAAGTCGGAATTAAGTGGGTCAACGATTTATATTTCAAAAGCAAAAAGGTCTGTGGTATACTGACTGAGGCTGTGATGGAAGCGAATCCTACAGAAATGCCGGCTGTGGTTGTAGGAATTGGTATCAATTTAAGTACAGAAGTATTTCCGGAAGAACTGCAGGAAATAGCGGGAGGATTTGGTGCGACTACAAATGTAGTGGAACGAAATGAACTGGTGGCACGCATTGCCAACGGTTTGCTTGATTTTGCAAAGGATTTAAAAGACTGTTCTTTCGTAGACGAGTATCGTGAACTGTCCATTGTACTTGGCAAGGAAATCCGTTATAATGAGGGCGATGCGCTGATTCGGGCAAGAGCCTTGGATATTGATTCGGAAGGCGGTTTGATGGTCGAGTTAGCGGACGGAAGCGTGAAAGTGCTTAAAACCGGAGAAATCACGGTTCGTTTGGAAGAATAGTTTTTGTAGAGCCGGGAATTAATTTGGATAAAAGAAAATATAAAGAGGATATTGTTGTGAAGATTATTTTTATAAGACATGCAGAGCCTGATTATTCAATCGACTCGCTTACGGAGAAGGGTTGGAGAGAAGCCGAGATTTTATCGGAAAGAGTGAAGAACTGGAAGGTGGACAGGTTCTTTGTTTCCCCCATGGGAAGAGCTAAGGATACAGCATCTTTATCCCTTAAGAAATGCGGACGCGAGGCGGAAGAATTACCTTGGTTGCAGGAATTCTATTATCGCGTAAAGAGTCCTTTTAACGGGGAAGATATTATTGCCTGGGATTTTATGCCGTCTTATTTCTCGAAGCAGGAAGAATTACACGACAAGAATAAGTGGTATGAAACCGAGATTATGAAGTCCGGCAATATGGGTGAGCACTACCGTGAGGTATGTGAAGGCTTTGATGCTATCTTAAAAGAATACGGTTATGAGAGAGAAGAAGGCGGGATGTATCGTGTGAAAGAAAGCAGTGACGCAACTCTGGTGTTCTTCTGTCATCTTGGTGTAAGTTTCGTTATTATGAGCCATTTGCTTGGCATTGCACCGCCTGTTCTCTGGCAGGGATTTTTCGTGGCACCAACAGCAGTGACAGTACTTGGTTGTGAAGAGCGTACCAAGGGTGAAGCGGCTTTTCGTGTACAGATTATGGGTGATACCAGACATTTGTCTGAAGCGGGCGAACCGATTTCGGCTTCAGGCTATTTTACGGATACATTCCAATTGTAGGCAGAATAATTAATGATATTGAGTGTAAGAGCATTGCTTTTACGCAAGGCATAGATAAACAGAAAAGAGGAAACAGATTATGATGAATCCGGCAAAATTATTGACATTTAAGAAGGATTGGGAAGCATTTGCGGGCAGACACCCGAGATTTGTGCAGTTCCTTATGACAATTATGCAGAATGGTGTAGGTGAAGGCAGCATCATTGATGTGACTGTTACCTTACCGGATGGAAGAACTTATCAGTCGAATATGAAGATTACACCGGAAGATGTGGAATTCATTAAGGGTATTGGCGGTTCGATGTAAGTCGAAAGTATTTACCCGTGCAGAAAGCGATTAGTGTAAGTTAGAACAGTTCGTTCGGGCATTGGACAATTGTTTTATAGCCAATTTTATACATATATATAAAAATGCATATTCTGTAGCAGAAATTACCATACTGATATTATCTTTAATGAGAAAGGTGAAACGGTATGAGTAAACAAGTCGGAATGAGCAGTACGCAGTTAACGAAGCCGATTTATATCAGGGAATGGGCTTCGGCAGTCGGTAAAAAAGAAGGGGAAGGACCACTGGGGCAATTGTTTGATTTTGTAGGTGGTGATGACCTTCTTGGAAATAAAACCTGGGAAGAAGCGGAAAGTGCTTTTCAAAAGAAAGCAGTTTCCCTTTTGTTTGAGAAGGACAATGAAGCGTATAATCGGGTACGTTTCATTTTGGCCGGGGATTTGTTGGGGCAGGAAATTGCATCTTCCTTTGGATTGAAAGATTTTCGATTTCCGATGTTTGGCTTATATGGGGCGTGTTCTACTTGCGGAGAGTCGTTAAGCTTAGGTTCTATGCTGGTTGACGGAGGTTTTGCCGAACAGGTGGTATGTGTAACGTCAAGTCATTTTGCCAGCGCAGAAAAGGAGTTTCGATATCCGCTTGACTACGGCAGTCAGCGGCCGCCTTGTTCTACGTGGACAGTGACCGGAAGCGGTGCATACTTGTTAAGCAGAGAGAAGCATGAAAATAGGGCGCAAACTCCTAAAGACTGCGGAAAGAATAATCCGGGAGATTGTGCAATGGAAAGCATCGCGTCTGATTTGCCGCGAAAATGTGTGATTGAACGCAAATATGAAGTGGCGATTACTGCGGTTACGACAGGTAAAATTATTGATTACGGCATCAAGGATTCCATGAATATGGGGGCATGTATGGCACCGGCGGCTTGTGACACCATTTATCGTCATTTGAAAGATTTTGAGCGTGAGCCCGAATATTATGATAAAATCATTACCGGCGATTTGGGGACGGTTGGACAGACAGTCCTTTTAGACCTGTTAAAGCAAAAAGGTTTTGATATCAGCGAACGTCATATGGATTGCGGTATTGAGATTTTTAACAGTGAAGAACAGGGAACCAATGCGGGTGGCAGCGGATGTGGTTGCGCGGCAAGCGTATTGGCGGCATATCTTTTACCCAGGCTTGCAAGCGGTGAGTGGAAACGGATTTTATTTCTGCCGACAGGTGCATTGCTTAGTAAAGTAAGTTTTAATGAAGGAAAGAGTATTCCCGGTATTGCACATGCGGTGGTAATTGAACGGATGTAAAATAGCGTATGCGATAAAGAGGACATATACTCTTGGGAATAGATATCCTTTGTATGATAAAAAATATTTTTTAATAAAATAATCGAGGTACAATTAGATGAAAAAGTGGTTGGGAAGCGGTATGCTTCTTCTTACGGCAATTATATGGGGCGTGGCGTTTGTGGCGCAAAGCGTTGGAATGGATTATGTAGAGCCTTTTACCTTTAATTTTGCACGATATATTATTGGCGCCGTTGTGTTGTTGCCGTTTTTAAAGCTTGGAAATCCGTCGACAGGGAAGAAGAGTACGGGGGATAAATCTTTAGAGGATGATTTAAAAGAACAGAATGCTGAGGTGAAGGCGAAGCAGAAGGCTGTTATCAAGAAATCCATCATCGGTGGTATCGGTTGCGGTTTTCTTCTCTGCATTGCAAGTATGCTACAGCAGTTTGGTATCATGTACACAAATGTAGTCGGTAAAGCAGGTTTTATTACGGCACTCTACATCATTCTGGTGCCGGTACTGGGCATCTTCTTACGTAAAAAAACCAAACCTTTGGTATGGATTTGTGTAGTCATTTCGGTAGTTGGTCTTTATCTTTTATGCGTATCCGACGGATATCGTTTAGAGTTGGCGGATCTTTTGTTACTGGCATGTGCGTTGTTTTTTGCGTTTCATATTATTTTTATCGATTATATATCGCCGGGAACCAACGGAGTGTTGGTATCCTGCGTGCAGTTTTTTGTGGCCGGAGTTTGTTGTATGGTGGCAATGTTTCTGTTTGAAACGCCGAGTTTTGCAGGTGTGTTAAAAGCATATATACCGATTCTTTATACCGGTGTATTATCTTGTGGCGTAGCTTATACCTTCCAGATTCTCGGGCAGAAATATGTGGAGCCCACCCGTGCATCTTTGATTCTTTGTCTGGAATCGGTTGTGTCGGTGCTGGCGGGATGGTTGCTTTTAAGCCAGGCTTTAAGCATTCGAGAGTTGATTGGTTGTGTTATCATGTTTGTGGCGATTATTCTGGCGCAGTTTGTGCAGAAAGAAGAGCTTGCAGATGATAAAAAGAGCCTGCAAATGGTAGAAGAGCCTGCAAATAATAGATGAGCCTGCATCATATAGGAATAATTCGGGAAAAATGACATAAAATATGGAATGTAAAATAATATTTTCAGAATAAATGATTGGTATATGAAATCTTACTTTTTGTGAAAAAACATATGCATAGATTAAAGAGAGTACATATTCACCTTGCAAGGTGGGTATGTACTTTTTTATTTCTAAAAAATGTGTTTTGTTCCTATACAGCACACTGAAAAACACAGAACAGGAGATTGATTATGAAAGATAAAATTTTCGGCGTATTGCAGCGCGTGGGTCGTTCTTTTATGCTTCCGATTGCGATTTTGCCGGCAGCAGGCTTATTGCTTGGAATTGGTGGGTCTTTTAGCAATTATACAACCTTGGAGACCTATGGACTGGTTGGTATTATGGGGCCGGGAACCATATTAAACGCAATCTTTATTGTTATGCGTGATGCAGGAGATATTGTATTTGCCAATCTGCCGATTATATTTGCAATCGGCGTAGCCATCGGTATGGCAAAGCAGGAGAAGGCAGTTGCGGCACTTGCGGCGGCGATTGCTTTTCTGATTATGCACGCATCTATTGGTGCATTGATTACCATAAACGGCGGACCTGAAAATATGTTAAGCGGAGCGACGGCATCGGTATGCGGTATTACGTCGTTACAGATGGGTGTATTTGGCGGTATTCTTGTAGGTCTCGGCGTTGCGGCACTTCATAACCGCTTTTATAAAATAGAATTGCCGCAGGTTTTATCTTTCTTCGGTGGTACACGGTTTGTACCAATTATCAGTGCGCTTGTGTACACCCTTGTGGGAATTTTAATGTTTTTTGTTTGGCCCTTTATTCAAAGCGGGATTTACGCGGTGGGTGATTTGGTGTTGCGTTCGGGATATTTTGGGACTTGGATTTATGGTCTAATGGAACGATTGCTAATTCCTTTTGGTTTGCATCATGTCTTTTACCTGCCGTTTTGGCAGACTGCCCTTGGCGGTACTATGGAAATTGACGGGCAACTTATTGAAGGTGCGCAGAATATTTATTTTGCCCAGCTTGCGTCGTCCAATGTGACGAAGTTTGCAGTGTCTGCTACACGTTTTATGTCAGGAAAGTTTCCGCTGATGATTTTTGGTTTGCCGGGGGCGGCACTTGCTATGTATCATACGGCGCGTCCTGAAAACCGGCAAAAGGTCGGGGGCTTACTGTTATCGGCAGCCTTAACGTCTATGTTGACCGGTATTACGGAACCCTTGGAATTTACGTTTTTGTTTGTGGCACCTTTATTGTATGGCATTCACTGTGTTTTTGCCGGTTTGGCGTATATGCTGATGCATGTGCTTGAGGTTGGTGTCGGAATGACCTTCTCGGGTGGCTTGATTGATTTATTTTTATTTGGTATTTTGCAGGGAAATGCCAAGACAAACTGGATTTGGATTGTGGTAGTGGGAATCTTTTACTTTGTCGTGTATTATTTCGTATTCCGTTTTCTGATTCAAAAGCTGAATTATAAAACGCCCGGCAGAGGTGAAGTCGAGGATGATATTAAATTATATACAAGAAAAGATGTGGACGAACGCAAGGCAAAGCATAGAGGTGAGGTCCGTGACGGTGAGAATACAGCCGATAGAGGAATTTCGCATTCTGCTGCATCTTCGCTTTCAAGAGATATTTGCCTGGGGCTTGGCGGTGTAAAAAATATCGTAGACATCGATTGTTGTGCTACCAGACTTCGCTGCACCGTGCATACGGCTGATAAGGTAAATGATGCATTGTTAAGACAGACAGGGGCAGCGGGCGTCATTCATAAGGGAAATGGCGTGCAGATTATTTACGGGCCCCGGGTAAGCGTAATTAAGTCGGATTTGGAAGAATATATTGAGCAGTTTCCGGAAGGAGAACACATCGAAGTGCGCCACAGTGAAGAACTTGAAAAAGAAGCGATGAATGCCAAACGACAGAATATAAAAGAAAAGAGTAAGGGATGCAGCAAAGTGATTTATGCGGATCAAAATGCAGATGAGAAAATGGGTGGCGGTAAGGAACGAAGAATTACCAGATCCGTTGTGGTTTGCAGTCCGATTACCGGTATTGCCACGGAATTATCGGAAGTGCCGGATGAAGCTTTTGCAAATAAAATTGTAGGAGACGGTATGGCGATTACGCCTTCTGACGGCAATATTTATGCACCGGAAGATGGGGAAGTGGTGTTCGTTTATGACACCAAACATGCAATTGGATTTTTATCCTATACAGGGATTCCTTTGCTTCTTCACATCGGTATTGATACGGTCAAACTAAACGGTCAGGGCTTTGAAGTGCTGGTGGAAAGCGGACAAAAGGTCAAGAAAGGTGAACTTCTGATGCGGGTCGCCTTGTCATATATTCAGGCCAATGCACCAAGCACAATGTCGCCGGTGATTTTGTCCGAAATGAATGAAAACCAGGAAATCAGAGTGTTAAAAACCGGTAAAATCGAGGCCGGAGAAGAACTGTTTGCGGTAGACTTTTATGAGTAGAGACCTGCGTGAATAGATATAGCATTCGGAGAATGCAGAGGCGTGTTTAATTTGATTGTGATGTGTAGAGAGGTATAAAAGATATGATATATATAAAGGCATTTATAATCGGCGGATTGATATGTATGCTTTGCCAGATCCTTCTGGAAAAGACCAAGATGATGCCGGGGCGCGTTATGGTATTGTTGGTTTGCCTGGGCGCCGTATTAAGTTTTATCGGTGTGTATGAGCCCTTTCTGGAATTTGCCGGAGCGGGAGCGTCTGTTCCATTACTTGGCTTTGGACATGTGCTTATGAAAGGCGTAAAAGAAGCCGTTGACGAGAACGGCTTCCTGGGAATTTTTCAAGGTGGGTTAAAAGCAGGTGCCCTTGGCACCAGCGCGGCACTAATTTTTGGTTATATTGCCAGTTTGATTTTTAATCCGAAGAGCCGGAGTTAAATGCAAAACAGCCCGTCTATACAGATGGGCTGTTTTGTAGTGCTTATTGTTTAAATTCATTTATTCTCTTTTTATCCCCAAAAGATAAGGGCACTTTCGAATGGTCACTCAGTAACACATAAGTTCGTTCAATCTTCTCGATATGATTATAATTGACCACGTACTTTTTTCCTAAAAGAAGAAAGCAGTCAAAGGGTTGTAGTACCGGAATTAATTCCTGTAATGTGCCTAACTGCATAATAACGCGACCGTTTTTTAACACAATTTTGGTGCGGTAACCGTCGGGATATGCATAGATGAAATCATCTTCATAGATGTAATAGGTATTTAGGTCGTCTCTGACTTCGATTGTCGGAGCGGCCTTTTTTTTCAAGGCATCAACTTTATTGACTATGTTGGTTAATTCTTCCGGTTTAAAGGGTTTATCAATATAAAGCAGTTCTACCGGGGGCTTGGCGTAATCTTCATAGCGGATGCTTGAAGTGCAAAGCACGATAGGCGCCACAACACCCATATCACGCAGTAAAAGTGCAGTTTCCATGCCATGAGGCGGAAGCCCGGTCATATCAATAAAAAACAAGTCGTAAATCATAGGCGACTTGGTCAATGCATCTACGTTGCCGTAGGAGTCGATATAAAGAATTCCTGCTGTATCTTTTCGGCGGTCCGACTCGCGCTGGAGCAAACGTTCCAGATGCTTTCGGTCCGCAATGTTGTCATCACAAATTGCTATATGCATAATGTTTTCCTTGTTTTTCCTTTTATGATAATTTGATAAGTCTATATAAAATTGTTTTTTATAATTATAAAATGAACTGTCCCCTAATCATTTTATGTTATATCGATGTAACTATAAAAGCTTAATGTCTCCCGTTAAGAAGAACAGTAAGGCAATTAAAATAATCTGCGCAATGAGAATGGCGGGCATTCCCCAGGTAAAAGAGCGGTGCTTTGTTTTATGACGGAAGGTATACATTCCGGCAATTGCACCGATGCTTCCGCCTACACCCGCAAGAATAAAAAGGGTGGCTTCCGGAATTCTCCATGCACGTTTCTTCGCTTTGCGCTTATCAATAGCCATCGCAACAAAAGCGATGATATTAATAATAACCACATAAGAAATGAGCCAGTAGATTGTTTCCATAAAGCCACCCTGTAAATTCTAAAACACTTAAACTTTAAGTTACCTGATTTGTATCTTTCGTATTGATGTTAACAAATCCTTATTTCTTTAATTCGCCAACTTCCTGCATCTTCAATGCACGTACCTTGCAAGAGAGACCGAAGAGATTGATAAATCCTTCTGCGTCGTGGTGGTCGTACATATCACCTGTTGTGAAGGAAGCAATGCTTTCGTTGTACAATGTGTAAGGAGATGTAGTACCTGCCTTAATGATGTTTCCTTTGTACAATTTGAACTTAACTTCACCGGTTACATACTGCTGTGTAGATTCGATGAATGCCTGAAGTGCTTCACGAATCGGTGTGAACCATTTTCCTTCGTATACGATATCAGCAAACTTGTTGCCAAGGTCTTTCTTTAAGGTATATGTATCTCTGTCGAGAATGAGTTCTTCCAACTGCTGATGTGCTTCGTAAAGAATGGTTCCGCCCGGTGTTTCATATACACCACGGGACTTCATACCAACTACACGGTTTTCTACGATATCAACAATACCGATACCATGCTTTCCACCGAGCTTGTTTAATTCGCGGATGATGTCTGAAACCTTCATAGCCTTGCCGTTGATAGCGGTAGGAACACCCTTTTCAAAAGAAAGTGTTACATATTCGCCTTCATCGGGAGCCTTCTCGGGAGTTGTGCCGAGAACCAAAAGGTGATCAAAGTTAGGTTCGTTAGCGGGATCTTCCAATTCAAGACCTTCATGGCTGATGTGCCAGATGTTACGGTCGCGGCTGTAGCTGCTGTCAGCTGAGAAGGGAAGATGGATGCCGTGTGCTTCACAGTATTCGATTTCTGATTCACGGGAATCCATTGTCCATTTATCGTTACGCCATGCAGCGATAATCTTTAAATCGGGAGCAAGTGCCTTGATACCGAGTTCGAAACGGATCTGGTCGTTACCCTTACCGGTTGCACCGTGGCAGATAGCGGTAGCGCCTTCTTTACGTGCGATTTCAACCAGTCTCTTAGCGATAACAGGTCTTGCCATAGATGTACCGAGAAGGTACTTATTCTCATAAACTGCGTGTGCCTGTACACAGGGAACGATGTACTCGTCACAGAACTCATCGATTACGTCTTCGATGTAGAGCTTCTCTGCACCGCTTAACTTTGCACGTTCCTCAAGCCCGTCAAGTTCGCTTTCCTGACCGCAGTCGATACATACGCAGATAACTTCATAGTCAAAATTCTCTTTTAACCAGGGAATAATGGCTGTGGTATCCAGACCACCGGAATATGCCAAAACAACTTTTTCTTTCATTTTTTTATCCTCCTGAAATTTTATTATTAAGGTTATAACTATTTAAAGTATGTATGCATAAAACACAGCTTCGCAGCTTCATTTTTGCCCTTACCAAAGCTAATATACAACACTATTTCTCTAAAATCAAGGACAATTTTAAAAAAGATTGCATAAAAATACATAAAACGATGCATAAAATGCAAATTTATGCATAATATACAAGAAAAGTGAATAATTTTATAAAAAAAAGCTAGACTTTTTCAAAAATAGTGATATGATAACAATGATATATTGGAAAAGGTACTCTTTTTGCAGATGTATAAAATGTATTTTTATGCATTGCGGAGTTCGGAGGAGACCAGAGGATAAGAATTATGGAAGATAAGAATAAGGTAATCATTCGTGTGATGACACCGGAGGATTACGATCAGATAAAAGCATTATGGTTAAGCATCAAAGGCTTTGTAATAAGAAGCGTGGATGATTCCAGGGAAGGCGTTGAGATTTTCCTGCGACGAAATCCCACCACCAGCGCGGTTGCGGAAGTAGACGGCAAGATTGTTGGCGGAATTCTCTGCGGACACGACGGCCGACGAGGTTGTATGTATCACGTATGCGTGCACGAAGATTACCGTATGCGGGGCATCGGTAAGCAGATGGTGGTATTCTGTATGGATGCATTGCGACGTGAGAAGATTAACAAGGTTTCGCTGATTGCTTTTACAAGGAATGATATCGGCAATCGTTTCTGGAACCAAATCGGATGGACCAAAAGAGAAGATTTGAATTATTACGATTTTACATTGAATAAAGAAAATATTGAGAAGTTTAATCAGTAGGAGGATATACATATGGAGATAATCAAAGGCGGTGTGACCGCGGCAAAAGGTTTTGAGGCAGCAGGCGTTGAGGCTGCAATTAAATATAAGAACAGAAAAGATATGGCACTTGTTTACAGTGAGGCACCCTGTAAGGCGGCAGGTACTTTTACAACCAATGTGGTAAAAGCTGCGCCGGTATTGTGGGATAAGGATATTGTTGACAATTCTCCCGCAGTTCATGCGGTTGTGGTAAATGCAGGTATTGCCAATGCCTGTACAGGAAAACAGGGCTATGCATATTGTAAGGAAACTGCAGAAGTGGCATCCAAGGCATTGAACGTACCTGAAAATTCAGTGCTTGTGGCATCTACCGGTGTAATCGGTATGCAGCTTCCCATGGATCGCATTGCGGCAGGTGTTGAGAAGTTGGCTGGTGCTAAGCAGGCAGGTCTTGAAGCAGGGCTTATGGCAGCAGAAGCCATTATGACCACAGATACCGTATCGAAAGAAGTGGCAGTATCTTTTGATATCGATGGCGTAACCGTTACTATGGGCGGTATGTGCAAGGGTAGTGGTATGATTCACCCTAATATGTGCACTATGTTAGGTTTTGTAACTACCGACGTGGCAATCAGCAAGGAGCTTTTAACCAAGGCATTAAAAGAAGACGTGGTGGATACTTTTAACATGATTTCCGTAGATGGTGATACTTCCACCAACGATACTTTACTTGTACTTGCAAACGGCTGTGCAGGTAATGCAGAAATCACTGCAGAAGATGAAAATTATGCGAAGTTTAAAGAAGCACTTCACTATGTAAATATGACACTTGCCAAGAAAATGGCAGGCGACGGCGAGGGTGCAACCGCACTTTTTGAAACCAAGGTAATCAATGCCAGAACCAAGGAAGATGCGAGAATCCTTGCGAAGTCTGTCATCTGTTCAAGTCTTACCAAGGCAGCGATTTTCGGACACGATGCAAACTGGGGAAGAATCCTTTGCGCACTTGGCTATTCCGGGGCACAGTTTGATCCTGAGCAGTTGGAACTTTTCTTTGAAGGCGGCGGAAAACGCATTCGGATTTACAAAGACGGGGTTGCAACCGACTATAGCGAAGAAGAAGCAACCGTGATTTTATCCCAGCCTGAAGTAACCGTTGTGGTAGATATGAAAAACGGTACCGAAGAAGCTACAGCTTGGGGTTGTGATTTAAGCTATGATTATGTTAAAATTAACGCGGACTATCGTTCGTAACTTTTATAAAGTATAAAAGAATGAGCAGGCGAGCTGATTCGTACTGCAACATAAATGCGGAGCATTCTGCAAAATGAAAGGCAAGGTAAAAGTAATGGAAAAAGATATGGAACAGTTATTGGCGAAGGCGAATGTCTTAATCGAAGCCCTTCCTTATATTCAGAAATACAATCGTAAAATTATTGTTGTAAAATACGGCGGCAGCGCAATGACCGATGTGGAATTGCAGAAGAAAGTTATCGCTGACGTTACCCTTCTGAAATTAGTTGGTTTTAAGCCGATTATCGTACACGGCGGCGGTAAGGAAATCAGCCGTTGGGTAGATAAGGTAGGCAAGACTCCCGAATTCGTAAATGGCCTTCGTGTAACCGATGCGGAAACTATGGAAATTGCGGAAATGGTGCTTGGCAAAGTAAACAAGAGTCTTGTATCCATGGTACAGGAACTGGGGGTTAAGGCAGTTGGTATCAGCGGTAAAGACGGCGGCCTTTTAAAAGTAGATAAGAAGTATTCCGACGGTAAGGATATCGGTTTCGTAGGCGATATCAAGTCGGTGGATACTAAGATTTTATATGATTTATTGGAAAAGGATTTCCTTCCCATCGTTGCACCTATTGGTTTAGACGATAACTTCCAGAGCTATAACATCAATGCGGATGATGCGGCTTGTGAAATTGCCAAGGCTGTAGGCGCAGAGAAGTTGGCGTTCTTAACCGATATTGAGGGCTTGTATCGTGATATCAACGATAAGAGTTCTTTTATCTCAAGAATCAGCGCATCCCAGGCGCACGAATTAATTAACAGCGGTATTATCGGTGGCGGTATGTTACCTAAGTTGAATAACTGTACATCAGCAATCGAAAGCGGTGTAAGCAGAGTACATATTTTGGACGGTCGTATGCCCCACTGTCTCTTGCTTGAAATCTTTACTAAGAAAGGTATCGGTACTGCGATTATTGCAGATGAAGATCCTTTGAATTACGAGAACTAATTGAGCGAAAACAGATAGCTTTTATGAAAGACGTAAATTTGATGTTTGCGTCGCTACTTCGCGATAAAGCGTTCAGAAATGAGGAATATTATGCAGAATATGATTAACGAAGCAGAGTCCGTTCTGCTTCACACCTATAATCGTTTTCAGGTGGTTTTTGACCACGGTGACGGCGTATGTTTATATGATACAAACGGCAAGGAATATTTGGACTTTGTATCAGGAATCGGTGTGTTTGCGTTGGGTTATAACAACAAAGAATACAACGACGCATTGAAAGCGCAGATTGATAAAATTACACATACTTCAAATTATTACTATAACGAGCCTGCCATTGCGGCAGCCAAGGCTTTGACTAAGGCAGCGAAACTTGACCGCGTATTTTTTACAAACAGCGGTGCGGAAGCAGTGGAAGGTGCCATCAAAGCGGCAAGAAAATATGCCTATAACAAAGATGGCAAGACAGATCATGAAATCATTGCCTTGGAGCATTCATTCCACGGCAGAACCATGGGTGCTTTGTCTGTAACGGGAACTCCGAAATACCGTGAAGCATTTCAGCCTATGATTGGTAATATTAAATTTGCCGAAATCAATGATTTTGACAGCGTTTTGGCACAGGTAACAGATAAAACCTGCGCGATTATCATGGAAACCGTACAGGGTGAGGGCGGTATTACTCCCGCAACGGAGGATTTCTTAAAGAAGGTACGTGCACTCTGTGATGAAAAGGATATTTTACTGATTTTAGATGAAGTACAGTGCGGTATGGGTAGAACCGGCTATATGTTTGCATGGCAGAAGTTTGGTATCCGCCCTGACATTATGACTACAGCCAAGGCACTCGGAAGCGGTGTGCCCGTAGGTGCATTCCTTATGACACAGAAGGTGGCTGACAGTTCATTAGTGGCAGGTGACCACGGCAGTACTTACGGCGGTAATCCATTAGTTGGTGCGGCAATTACCAAAGTATTTGAAATTTTTGAAAAAGAAAATATCTGCGCACATGTACAGAAAGTCGGCGCATATCTTGAAACGGAATTGGATAAAATAGCAGCAAAATATGATGTGGTAGAATTGCGCAGAGGTGCCGGACTTATGCAGGGGCTTGTATGCAAGGAACCGGTTGCGGCAATTATTAATACTGCATTGGAAAACGGCCTTGTGTTAATTAACGCAGGAACCAATATCATTCGTTTCCTTCCGCCCCTTATCATTACAGAGGCTGATGTGGACCGCATGATTGCTATTTTGGATGAGTCATTCGCAGCGAATGCATAAGTAAAAAAGGAACACAAGAAATATGTCAAAAAAAGTACTATCCATAATTTTGCTTTGTTGCGTTGTACTTCTGGCAGTAAGTGCAGGAGTTTATGTGCCACGGGCAAAAGATAATCATCTTGGAGATACGAAAGTTCATAATATAACCGTATGGTATACGGACGAAGCAATGGCGGCATATTTAAATGAGGCTGCGATTGCATATCAGGAACAGACCGGTGTTGCGGTCAGCCTGAAAATGGTTTCCGGTTTAGAGTACCTGGAAGGCATCCAGGAAGCGTCCTTGCACAGCACGGAAGGGCCGGATGCTTATATTGTAAACAGTGATTCTCTTGAGAAAGCCAGACTTGCGGGACTTGCTACCCCTATGGATGACCCGAATGGTGTGTTGAATACCGATAACTATCCGCAGATTGCTTTGAATGCGGTAACCTATAATGATAAAATTCTCGGCTACCCGTTCACTTACGAAACAGCGGCATTCTTTTATAATGATACTTACTTGACCGAAATGGCGGGAAAAGCAATTGAGGCCGAAAGAAATAAAGCTGAAGGCGAAGAGGCCATGGAGGAATTGGAAGAAGGTGCCGAACCGGATTCTGAAGTGACGGCGGATGAAATTGAGGAAAGTGCAGAAATCACGGAGGAGCAGGTGCTTGCAAAGAAGGATGAAATTCTGCCTGCTTCCATGATTGAGTTGCTGGAATTTGCCAATACCTACGATCCTGCAGAGAATATGGAAACCTTCCTTTTGTGGGATGTGGCGGACGTTATGTACAACTACGGTTTTGCCGGTGCCTATATGAATATGGGCGGTGTGCATGGTGATAACCGTGAGGAGATTGATATTTACAATACGGATGCGATGTATTGCTTGTCCGTTTACCAGGATTTTAACCAGTTCTTCTCCATTGAGGCTGAGGAAGTGGATTATGAAGGCGTGGTAGAAGATTTTGTCGGCGGTAAGGTGATGTTTACCATTGGCGGAACGAGTATGTTAAATACCTTGGAGAAAGCCAAAGCGGACGGAACTTTTACCGGCGAATACGGTGTCGTATCGATTGAAATGTTAAATGCCAATCTGCAGTTTAAGCCGTTATCCGTTACAACAGTGGTTGCGGTAAACGAATACAGTGAGAAGCAGGAAGTTGCTGAGGATTTTGCACAGTTTATTACTTGCGACTATGTGGACAATTTATATGCGCGCTCCGGCAAATTGTGCGCGCATTACCTGGAAGAGTATCCGGTGCCTGCTATTGCGGATATGATGACCTGTTATGAAAACAGCGTAGCACTTCCCAAAATTGTTGAGAACAGTAATTACTGGATTCTTGCGGAAATGTGTTACACCAATATTTGGGATGGCGGTGATGTCAACACCGAATTGATGTCTTTGTCGTCTCAGGTAAAAAAAGAGATTTCCGGTGAGGAAGTAAATGAACTGAAACTGGAAACGCCCGTTGTTCAGGAAAGTTATATTAAGGATGAGTAAAACGGCAGTAAAAGATGCCTGAAAATCCAATCACAATTACAAAGAATAAAACCGATTGTTTTGAACACACTAAAGAAAAAAGTGAGGTGCAAAATGATCGGTTTTTTGATTGCAATTTTATCCGGTGCACTTATGAGTGTACAGGGGGTTTTTAATACGCAGGTGACGAAGACGTCAGGGATGTGGCTGGCCAGCGGTTTCGTGCAGCTGACGGCATTGATGGTATGTGTTGCAGCATGGCTTATTAAGGAGCGGACGCCGGTTACGTCACTGCTTTTTGTTCAGCCGAAGTATATGTTGCTTGGCGGAGTAATCGGTGCTTTTATCACGGTTACGGTCATCAAAGCCATGGAGATGTTAGGACCGGCCAAGGCAGTTATGTTTATTGTAATATCCCAGTTGATTGTTGCCTATGTAATCGAATTGTTCGGAATGTTTGGCGTGGATAAGCAACCCTTGGAATGGCGCAAGGTGATTGGAATGGCGATTGCGATTGCCGGGGTAATTTTATTTAAGTGGTAAAAGAATTGTCGATGAAAAATGCCGAAAATTTTCGGCATTTTATCTTGTAATAAGCGGGGATTTATTTTAAACTAAAAATAGCGGTCAGTTTGAGGGACTTTTGTATGAAAATACGAAAGGAAGCTGACAAAATGAATAAAAAAATATGGAAAATTGCAGGGTTGATTTTGCTTGTTGCAATGCTGTGTTCGGCGTGCGCGGATACGGAGTTATTATTGGACGAAGAGGATTATGTGCAGGCAGATGAAATGGCGGAAGATGCGGACATTATTGCCTTGGAAACAGGGAATGAAACAATGGCGTCCGTATCGGGAATTAATGAGACCATCTGGGTCCACGTATGCGGTGCGGTAACAACCCCGGGCGTCTATGAATTGCCGGTAGGAAGTCGAATTAATGATGCGGTTGTATCAGCCGGTGGTTTTGATGAAGAAGCGGACCGGGAAAGCGTGAATCTGGTGGAAGAAATTGCAGACGGACAGCAGGTGCGGATTCCTTTTATCGGGGAAGGGCAGATTAACGCAGGAAGCGGTTTGATTGACCTTAATTCGGCGGATGCCAAGCAATTGTGTCAAATTCCCGGAATCGGCGAAAGCAGGGCTGAGGCTATTATTAAGTATCGGGATGCAAACGGCGGATTTGACAGTCCGGAAGAATTAATGCAGGTGCCGGGCATCAAAGAGGGTATTTATGCCCGGGTCAGTCCATACATAGAATGCAGATGAAATTTTTAGATATACAGGTTGGAAGAGAAAGGCGGAGTGTAAAATGGGTAACAGAGTTTTGGTTGTGGATGATGAAAAGTTAATCGTAAAAGGTCTGAAATTTAGTCTTGAACAGGAAGGCTTTAAGGTAGATTGTGCTTATGATGGTGAGGAAGCGTTGCAATTGGCACGCAACACCGCATACGATATTATTTTATTGGATATTATGTTGCCGAAATTGTCAGGTATGGAGGTTTGTCAGCAGATTCGCGAATATTCCAATGTACCGATTATTATGCTTACCGCCAAGGGCGATGATATGGATAAAATTATGGGTCTTGAATACGGTGCAGATGATTATATCACCAAGCCTTTTAATGTATTAGAGGTGAAAGCCAGAATGAAGGCGGTTATGCGTCGTCTGGATCCGCCTAAAAAGGGAAATCCGAATTTGATTGTATCCGGAGATATCCGTATGGAAAGAGATTGCAAGCGTCTGCATATCTGCGGCAAGGAAATCAATGTAACTGCGAAAGAGTTTGATGTGTTGGAACTTTTGGTTACGCATCCGGATGAAGTATATGACAGAGAGAAACTTTTGCGTGCGGTATGGGGAGCTGATTTCCCGGGCGATGTGCGTACGGTTGACGTGCATGTAAGACGTCTTCGCGAGAAGATTGAACCAAAGGCAAGCGAGCCTAAGTATGTATGCACCAAATGGGGACAGGGATATTACTATAAAGGATGATAGAAAATGAATTTATTCGGACGAATCAAAAGCGAACTGAATAAAATCACAATGCTTCGAAGTCTTAGATTCAGACTGGGGCTGATATTGATGCTGGTAGGCTTGTTCTGTTGTTTGATCATGCGTTTCGGTATTATGCAAAGTTATTTTAACAGAGCTTTGGAAGTGCGTACTTTGGATGTTCAGAACCAGATTAAAATTCTTGCAGACCACTTAATTACGTATGATTATCTTCAGGACCAGCGTTCCGAAGTCGTAAATGCAGAGCTGAATATGTTATCCAATCTGTATGACGGGCGAGTGCTGATTATTAACAACAGTTTTAATGTAATCAAAGATACTTATAATGTTAGTCAGGGTAAAACCATTATTTCGGAAGAAGTGATCCGTTGTTTCAAGGGCGAGAGTATTACTAATTATGATGACAACAACAATTACATAGAAATGACGGTGCCGATTACAATGACTGTTGATGAAGAGCAGCGGGTAGTGGGAGTTATTTTAACCAGTGTATCGGCGGACAGTATTGTAAATAATCAAGAGATTCTGGACAGACAGGCGGTCTTGATTGCCATTGTAATTTTGATTATTGTGTTCGGAATTGCGGTTGCGGTGCCCAGGGAAATTATGAAACCTTTCGATAAGGTGACGTCAGCGATTAACGAGGTTAAGGCCGGATTTACCAGTGATAAAATTGTGGCGGAAGATTATACGGAATTAGAGCATATTGCGGATGCGTTCAATCAGTTGATGGCGCGCATGAAGGTGTTGGATGATTCCCGTCAGGAATTTGTATCCAACGTGTCCCATGAATTAAAGACACCGCTTACTTCCGTTAAGGTATTGGCGGATTCTTTGAATACGCAAGAGGATGTTCCGGTAGAGCTGTATAAAGAGTTTATGTCGGATATTGTAAATGAAATCGACAGAGAAAATAAAATTATCAATGATTTGCTTTCACTGGTTAAATTAGATAAAACCGCTTCTGAGTTAAATATAGAGAGCGTGGATATTAATAAGTTGATGGAGTCTATTTTTAAACGTCTGATGCCCCTTGCTAAGGAGCAGGGAATTGATTTGATTTTTGAAAGTCAGCGTCAGGTAGTTGCGGAAGTGGATGAAGTAAAATTATCTCTTGCCATCACGAATTTGATTGAAAACGGTATCAAATATAATCGCGAAGAAGGCTGGGTAAAAGTAACGCTGGATGCGGATCATCAGTTTTTTACTTTTGAAGTGGCGGATTCCGGACTTGGTATTGACGAAGAATCGCAGAAGCATATTTTTGAGCGTTTTTATCGTGTAGATAAGTCTCATTCCAGGGAAATCGGCGGAACCGGTCTCGGACTGGCAATTACGAGAAGTACAATTTTGATGCACAGAGGTTCGATTAAGGTAAGCAGTGTACCGGAAGAGGGAACAGTGTTTACGGTAAAAGTGCCTTTGTCTTATATCCAGTAATAAGTAGTATTGGAGTATTTTATGAAGAAATGGCTTGGACTGTTTGTCATAGTGCTGATGTGTGGCATAATGTGTGCCTGCAAAAATGACGGCGACAATATGGAACAACAGAATATAGTGAAGGTTTATTATATGAACCGTGAAGAAACCGCTATAGTAGCAGTTGATTATGCGTTGCTTTCTACGGATAAAACCGATGCGGTGGCAGAGGTTTTGAATGTAATGAAGAGAGAACCCGAAGACAATAAGCTGAAGGCTTCGATTTCTTCCGGTATTGATATTTATTCCTGCAGAATCAATGAGAATAAATTGATTATTGACTTTGCCAAAACGTATAAAGATATGCCACCTACAACAGAGATTCTTGTCAGGGCAGCAATTGTGCGAACGGTGACGCAAATAGAGGGAATTGAAACGGTAGAGTTTGAAATCGAAGGCGAGCCGATGATTGATTATGCAGGTATCCTTGTAGGAGCTATGAACTCAGGGCAGTTTATTGATAATGCGGGTACGGAAATCAATGCTTATCAAGAAGTTACGCTTTGCTTGTATTTTGCAAACAGTGACGGTACGGCGTTGGTGCCGGTAAATCGCACAATAGAGTATAACACCAATGTTTCGTTGGAAAAGCTGGTAATGGAGCAGTTAATCAGCGGACCCGGACCGACGGAAGGCAACCCAACCGTAAATCCTTCTACCAAGGTGATTAATGTAACGGTTAATGATGGTACCTGTTATGTGAATTTGGATGAGACTTTTTTGACTCAGGTATATTCCGTAAATTCAGAAGTTACCATATATTCCATTGTTAATTCATTGGTGGAATTGGATAATGTCAATAAGGTCCAGATTCTTGTAAACGGAGAGAGTCAAATCAGTTATCGTGAGAGTATGAACCTTAATACGACATTCGGACGAAATCTTGATTTGGTGGAAGATAAACCAAATCAGGAATAAGAAATATGGTATTCGAAACAGGAAAGTCAGAATGAGAATCAAAAGACCTTTTATGCTGTTCTGTATTCTGATTATTGCCATATGCATTGCAAAACATTATATAGGTGAGAAAATATTACCGCCACGGGAACTGCCGGAAACGACAGTTACCCTGCAGGGGCGGATTGATGCATGGGAAGTCAGAAACGAACAGACAATTCTTTATTTATCAGAAATCTATTTTTACGGCGATTCTGCCAAAGAAATCAACAATGATAATTCCATAGGAGTCCGATGCTATGTGAAGGCAAAGGAGGATTTTAAACTTGGACAAACAGTGGCGGTGCAGGGCTTTTTGACGTTGCCGGAAAGTGCCCGTAATCCGGGAGAATTTGATGCGAATATATATTATAAAAGTAAGGGCTACGATTATGTGATGTATGAGGGTAAAATACTCTCTTATGGAGAAAAATATGATTATGTGATGCAAGGTCTGGATGAAATCCGTAGATATGTCCAAAGACAGTTAGAGCATTATCTTATGCCGGAAGATGCAGGGATTATGTCGGCAATGCTTCTTGGCGATAAAAGTCATATGGAGACAGAGACTAAGGAGTTATACAAGGAAGTGGGCATCTATCATATTTTGGCAATCAGCGGATTGCATATATCGATGATTGGCGGATGCATTTATAAATTACTGAAAAAGATGCAGATGAGGCCGATACCGGCTGTTGTAATCAGTCTGATTTTCATTGTTTTCTACGGAATTATGATTGGGATGCCGCCTTCGGCATTTCGGGCGATTATGATGTTTGCCTTTGGATTGATAGCACCAATATTCTACCGAAGTCATGATAAGTTAACGTCTTTGGCATTTGCGGGAGCCTGTCTGGCGGTTTGGGAGCCGTTGCTGATGTTTGATGCCGGAGTACAGCTTTCTTTTCTTGCGGTAATGGGGATTGTATCGCTTTACCCTACATTTCTTGATATTCATAGGCATCATATGAAAATAGCCGACGGTTTGTGGGTCAGCTTTGCCGTTATTTATATGACTGTGCCGGTTATTATGCGAACTTACTATGAGGTGCCGATTTATTCACTTCTTGCAAATGTCTGCGTACTTCCTTTTGTGCCGGTGTTAATCGGACTTGGTCTGATGATTGTCATATTGGGTGGTATTTGGAGTTTTCCGGCAAAGTTGTCGGCAATGATTATTCATGTGATACTTTGGTTCTATGAAAGAATTTTAGCCATATTTGCAAGCCTTCCCGGAAACAGTTATGTGACAGGAGCATCGGAAACGTGGCGTATAGCTGTTTTTTATATTGTGCTTGGAATTATGATTTGGATTGTACTTAAAATAAAAAGAAAGCTTTTAATTCAATCCTTGAAAAGTGAAAACGATTATGCGGAAGGCAGACAGCAGGAATATGTAAGAGTGCAAAAAAGAATTCATAAAATTATGCGAAGCGTGCATTTTGTGCAGGCTGCTATAATGACTTTTTTGGTCATTCTACTTGCAGTACCCAAACAGTTTGACTGCCGCCTTACATTTTTGGATGTGGGACAAGGAGATGGTATTTGTATTGAAACGCAAGGGGAGGTATTTTTGATTGATTGCGGAAGTACATCGCGGGAGAATATCGGAAAGTACACCCTTGCACCGTTTTTGAAATATAGAGGGATTGATGAAATTGACGGATGGTTTTTGACCCATCCGGACAAGGACCATACGAGTGCTTTTACGGAGTTGTGTGAAGATGGTGACATAGGAGAAATAAGTGTGGAGACACTATATATTCCAAAGGCATTGGAAGAGGAGTTTGCGGAAATTGTAATGCTGGCTGAACTATGCGGGATAGAGGTGATTATGCTGGAAACCGGCAATAAAATAAATATAGGTGATATGACAATGACAGTGCTTTCGCCGGCGATAAAACAATTATATGGAGATGAAAATGCGGCTTCGCTGGTTTTATTTTTAGAGTATGGAGGTTTTGATGCACTTTTTATGGGAGATGCCGGAGCCGAGGCAGAAAGAAGTATAATAAACCAAGGAATTAAGGATGTTACTTTGTTAAAAGTAGGTCATCACGGATCTTCCATAGAGGCCAATACAGAGGCATTTATCGAAACAATGAGTCCTGCCGTATCGGTTATTTCCTGTGGAGAAAATAATGTTTACGGGCACCCACACGAACAGACAATCCGCAGTTTAGAGGCTGTCGGCAGCAATATTTGGATTACTTTCGAAAAAGGTATGCTTGAGATTTATACGGTGCGGAATAAAATTTATATAAATCAGCAGAGTTAACTATCTTTATTCTTGTTAAAACGGATTCAAATGTGATACAATATTTCTGTATTTTTTATTGTTTTATACAACCAAAGAAGAAAGGGGTATGAGATGAAAAAAATCGAAGAATACGTAAGAAGTATTCCTGATTTTCCGGAAGAAGGAATTATCTTCCGTGACGTTACCAGTGTGTTGCAGGATGCTGATGGTTTGAAACTGGCAATCGATTCTATGATGGGATTACTGGATGGGGTTGAATTCGATGTGATTGTCGGTACCGAGTCAAGAGGCTTTATCTTCGGTGTGCCGATTGCGTACGAAATGGGAAAACCTTTCGTGCCGGCAAGAAAGAAAGGTAAATTGCCCTGTGAGACCATTTCGGTAACGTATGATTTGGAGTACGGAAGTGCAGAGGTAGAAATGCACAAAGATGCCATTAAACCCGGGCAGAAGGTTGTTTTGGTGGATGATTTGATCGCGACAGGCGGAACGATTGAAGCGTGTGCCAAGATGATAGAGATGCTTGGCGGTGAAGTGGTAAAAATTATCTTTTTAATGGAACTGGCCGGATTAAAAGGCCGGGACAAGTTACAGAAGTATGATGTGGCTTCGGTCATAACATACGAGGGCAAATAGGAGGAAAAGGTATGCTCGAGAAACTATTTAAGTTAAAAGACAACAAAACAAACGTAAAAACCGAAATTATTGCCGGTGTTACAACTTTTATGACAATGGCATATATTTTGGCAGTTAACCCCAGTATTCTTTCCGCAACCGGAATGGATGCAAATGCAGTATTAATTGCGACAGCGTTGGCTTCCTTTGTGGGAACCTTATGTATGGCGTTGTTCTCTAATTATCCTTTTGCATTGGCACCCGGTATGGGCTTGAATGCATATTTTGCTTATACTGTTGTTCTTGGTATGGGCTATTCATGGCAGATTGCATTGCTGGCAGTATTTGCGGAAGGTATTATTTTTATTATCCTTTCTTTAACCAATGTGCGTGAAGCGATTTTTAATGCGATTCCCATGACATTGAAATCAGCAGTTAGTGTTGGTATCGGTTTATTCGTTGCTTTCATTGGTTTGCAGGATGCGAAATTAATTGTAAAAAGTGATGCAACCCTTATTACCTATCAGACTTTCAAAGGCGAGTTATTTTCTTCTGTAGGCGTTGGTGCAATCCTTGCCTTAATCGGTGTTATAATTACAGCCATTCTTCTTGTAAAGAAGGTAAAAGGCGGTATCTTATTAGGTATTTTTGCCACATGGATTCTTGGTATTATTGCTGAACTTTGTGGTATTTATGTACCCAATGCAGATGCCGGAATGTACAGCACAATCCCTTCTGCATTCATCAGCTTTGACTTAAGTTCTTTCGGATTGACCTTCGGTCAGGTATTTAAGGCTGATTTTGCAAGCATTGACTGGTTGAACTTTATTGTAGTTATGTTTGCATTCCTTTTTGTCGATATCTTTGATACATTGGGAACATTGATTGGTGTATCCAGCAAGGCAGATTTCCTTGATAAGGACGGTAAACTTCCAAAAATCAAAGGTGCTTTGTTTGCAGACGCGATTGCAACCACTCTTGGTGCGATTTTTGGTACCTCTACAACCACAACTTATGTAGAAAGTGCATCAGGTGTTACTGCAGGCGGTAGAACAGGTTTGACAGCAATTGTAACAGGTCTTTTATTCCTGTTATCTATGTTCTTCTCACCCTTGTTCCTTACCATTCCTTCTTTCGCAATTGCACCCGCATTGATTACCGTAGGTTTCTATATGATGGGTTCTGTTGTAAAGATTAACTTTGAAGATATGTCAGAAGCGATTCCTGCATTCCTTACAATTCTGTTTATGCCTTTGGCTTACAGCATTTCAGAAGGTATTGCAGTAGGCGTTATTTCTTACACATTAATCAACTTAGTTTGCGGTAAATTTAAGAAGTTAACACCGCTTATGTATATTCTTACAGTATTGTTTATTTGTAAGTATATCTTTTTGTAAAAATTCAGAGCAATGCAAATTTAGTGAAACGGCCGTGTAAGCTTGCTTACATAAGGACGATTCACTAAATTTATATGGCGAGAAGCCATACATGAGCAAAAGGAAAGCTGCGAAGCAACGATTTTGCGAATGCATGCGCTGAATTGTTATGTGACTATTATTATTTCAGATGCCCGGAGGGAACATGTACGCGATAAACGAGGATTTAAAAACAGGTAAATACAAATCCGTATATCTTTTATATGGGCCCGAAGGGTATCTTGTTAGAAGATACCGGGATAAGCTGTTGAATGCATTCTGTGGCAGCAGTAGTAAGAAAGCATTGTCGGACGATATGAATTTCAATGCTTTTATTGGCAAGGAAGTGACGGTGGGACAAGTGATTGACTTGGCTGAAACCTTACCCTTCTTTGCGGAGCGCAGAGTGATTTTGATAGAGGATTCCGGTCTTTTTATGAAAGACGGAGACAAGCTGGCGGAGTATCTGGCTGACAAGCCTGAGACTACGGTTTTCATTTTTGTGGAAAGTGCCGCAGACAAACGTTCCAAATTGTATAAAGCCGTAACCAATGCGGGCCATGCGGCGGAGTTTCGCGTACAGGATGAAGATACGTTGAAACGTTGGATTGTGTCCATTGTTCGTAAAGAAAATAAACAGATTACAGTGCGGGCGGTGGAAGCGCTTCTGGAGCGAACTGCATCGGATATGGAACTTCTGTCCAAGGAGCTGGAGAAATTATTCTGTTATACGCAGGAGAAAGATTCCATTGATTTGCCGGATGTAGAGGCGATTTGTACTACGGTGATCGGAAATCATATTTTTGATATGATTTCGGCAATGGCAAATAAAAATCAAATGGAAGCTTTGCGTTTATACTATGAATTGTTGGCACTTCGTGAACCGCCGATGAAGATTTTAAGTTTAATAGGCCGTCAGTTTGCACAAATGCTGATGATTAAGGATTTGCGTAATCGTGGATTCGATAAAAGAAAAATTGCCGAGAAAACAGAGCTTAAGCCTTTTATCGTAGATAAATATATGGGACAGGCGGCGAAGTTCAGTACCGCTACACTTAAGGCAGCAATGGAAGATTGCGTGAACTTCGATGATGCGGTGAAAAAAGGTAATTTGAGTGACCGGATGTGCGTAGAGTTGCTTTTGGTAAAATACAGTGGTAAAAGTGAATAAAATATATAAAATCTCTATATTAAGTGAACGAAAGATAAAATAAAAGTCCTTTTTATCGTACTTGCAGTTTGCTATCCTTACGATGTAAGAAGCGAAAAATAAGTATGATGAGGAGGACTTTTTTATGAGAAAATATATGGATATGATTATTCCCGCAGTAGTAATTGGTGTATTGGTTCTGATATTTGCAATGTTAATCGGTACTAAGGCATATGCGAACAGCGTGGAGGTAGCAGAAAGAGAACAGCGTGAAGCAAATGAAAGTGTATATCTTAATTTGGTAAAGGATGAATTACGGGCAGAAGGATTCAGCAATTGCGGCGTGAATATGACGAAAGAAACCAATGAAGATGGGGATTGGGAATATACGGTAGTGGTTTACCATCGTTCTTTTGAATGGATGGATGAGGCAGATGCTATGATGCTGGAACAGAAACTCGAGAATGCGGGCAGTGACAGCCTTGGCAAAATTTCTCTTGATTTATTGGTAAGATAAGAATGACAAAATGTTAAAAAAGAAGTATAATGAAAAAGAAGTGTTAATGTCAGATATTTGCTGGCTGAGAATTAAGAATGCGACACTTACGATAGTAAACAGTGAGGTGTAGAAAATGAGAGAAATTCCCAAGGCAGGAGAAGTTTACAGACATTTTAAGGGGAATAATTATGAGGTGATATCCATTGCTATGGGATCCGAAGATGGAGAGTCACAGGTAGTATATAAAGCATTATATCCGCCCTATACTGTTTATGTGCGTCCCTTGGAAATGTTTATGGAACCGGTGAATAGAGAGAAATATCCCAATGCGGTTCAGGAATACCGTTTTGAAAAGATTGATCCGGCGCAGGAAGCAAAGGAAGAAGAGAAGAAAATTGACCCGCGTTTGATTGCTTTTTTGGAAGCAAAGGATTATCAGGGTAAATTGGATATTTTAGACGGTATGGAATACAACGTTTCCGAACAGACCGTCATTGCGATGGCAGTTTCAATGGACATTGAATTAAACGACGGTACCGTGGAGGAGAAATTCCGCTCTTTACGTAAGTGCATTCAGACAATGCAGATGTATGAGGGAAAAAGATTAAGATAAGTTAGAAATAATATGGGAAGAAGTGCGCTTCTTCCCATGTTTTGTATGTAGATGTTTTATTGGTTTAAAGGAGCAGATTGTCCGGTTTTTTTGTTATAGATAGATGCGCGGACAACTTGAAGAAGTATGAAGAAAAGAGAAATAGATCATTTGCTTTCCTGGTTTTATGCAAATAAAAGAGATTTGCCTTGGCGCGAACGCCCTGACGCGTACTGTGTGTGGGTGTCGGAGATTATGTTGCAACAGACCAGAGTGGAAGCGGTAAAACCCTATTATAAAAGATTTTTGGAAAAGTATCCGGATGTACTTGCGTTGGCAGATGCCAAGGAAGAGGAACTTCTCAAATATTGGGAAGGATTGGGGTATTATAACCGCGTCCGTAATATGCAAAAGGCAGCTTTGCAGGTAAAGGAAATGTGCGGCGGTACAATGCCTACAGAATATGATGTTTTAATTGAATTGTCAGGTATAGGTCCTTATACGGCAGGAGCGGTAGCGTCTATAGCGGGTAATGAAAAGGTTCCCGCAGTAGATGGTAATGTACTGCGCATTATGACAAGATTAAACGGTGATTATTCCAATATTTCGGAACCTGCTACGACCAAAGCGATTCGCGCTGAATTAATGAAATGTATGCCGGATAATCCGGGGGATTTTAACCAGGCTTTAATGGAACTTGGGGCTACGGTTTGTTTGCCGAACGGAGAACCGAAATGCGAAGAATGTCCATGGAAGTCTGCTTGTAAAGCAAGGAAACAGGGCATTATTTCCGACCTGCCGGTGAAGAATAAACCGCAGAAACGCAAAGTAGAAGAGCGTACGTTGATTCTTTTATCGGGAAGTAATGGAATTGCATTGCGAAAGCGTCCGACGAAAGGTTTGTTGGCCGGAATGTATGAAATTCCTGCGTTACAGGGCTATATAGATGAAACGGAAGTTTTGGAATATGTCAAATCCATAGGATATCACCCGCTTCATATTCAGCAGCTGGAAGACCATGTTCATATTTTTAGTCATATAGAGTGGCATATGAAGGCTTTTATGTTGCGGATTGACGAGATTTCGGATAGTATGAAGAAGGATGAACGCAATGATTTCTTCTTTGTTAAAAAAGACGAGATTATGGTAAAGTATCCCCTTCCGTCTGCCTTTGCGCCTTATCGTAAATATATCGAGCAGGAGAAGTAGGGATTTTATAAAATTTAGGATAATATCATAAAACTATTTCGGAGGAAAATAGCGAGTAATATATTTTTCGGAGTGTGAATATAAAATGGCAAAAAACAAAGAAATTAAAACAAACGCTATGCGAATTCTGGATTCGCTAAAAATATCATACGAAAGTTACTTTTATGAGTGCGATGAGTTTATTGATGCATTAAAAATTGCTGACCAGCTTGGTCTGCCTTATGAAAAGGTATATAAGACATTGGTGACCAGGGCAGCGAGTAAAAATTTTTATGTATTTGTAATTCCTATAGCAGAAGAACTGGACTTAAAAAAGGCCGCAAGAGTTGTGGGCGAGAAGTCTGTAGAAATGATTCATGTCAAAGAAATAAATAGTATTACCGGCTATATTCGTGGCGGTTGTACGGCGATCGGTATGAAGAAAAAGTATGTTACCAAAGTGGATGAGTCAGCAAAAGAATTAATGACTATGATAGTCAGCGGGGGTAAAATCGGTGTCCAATTGGAATTAAAGCCGGAAGATTTATTAAAGGCGTGCGATGGTGAATTCGCGGACTTAATCCTGAAGGCAAACTAGAAGAGTTGTAATCGGGGCAACAAGGATATGAGGGGAATCAGATGAAGAAAAACAGTATGCGAACAAGAAAATTATGTTTTGCTGCATTGTTATTGGCGTTGGGATGGCTTTTGCCGTTACTGACGGGACAGAATCGTGATTTGGGAAATATGTTAAGTTTGATACATATACCTGCATATTTGAGCGGCTTTTTATTAGGACCGTGGTACGGTTTGTTGCTGGGCTTTCTGATTCCGTTAAGCCGTTCGGTTTTATTCGGTATGCCGGTTTTGTATCCGCGAGCACTTTGTATGGCATTTGAAATGGCAGCATACGGTCTTATAAGCGGAAGTTTGTATCGGATGTTTGCCAAAAAGAAGAGGCAAAAGATGGCGACAATTTATTTGTCTGTCATTCCGGCTATGTTGCTTGGTCGTGTGGTGTGGGGCGTCGGAAGGGCCGTGTGCGGATTGTTCACGACAGAACCTTTTACCTGGGCGGCTTTTATTGCAGGCGGTTTTACAACTGCGTGGCCGGGGATGATTGCGCAGTTGATTTTATTGCCGATTATCATAGTGGCTTTGGAAAAAACAAAGTTGTTTAGTGATGTGAGTGATACATAGGTATAAATGTGGAATTGACGGGAGGGTAAATTATGAAATCAAAGGTTTATTTTTCAAGAGAAATTTCTCCGGAGAAGGTGTTGGAATTGTATAAGTTTTTAGGGAAAGAACTGCCGGGCAAGGTGGCAATTAAGGTGCATTCCGGAGAAGTGGGTAATCAGAACTTTCTTACACCGGAATTCTGGAAGCCGACCATTGATTATGTAAAAGGTACTGTGGTTGAATGTAATACAGCATATGAAGGTGAAAGAAATACCACCGAAAAGCATTTGAAAACTTTTGAAAAGCATGGCTGGAGTAAGTATTTTGATGTGGATTTGATGGATGCAGAAGGACCTGATAAGGAATTGGATATTCCAAACGGTAAGGTGATTCAGAAAAACTACGTAGGTAAAAATATTGACCGCTATGATTCTATGCTGGTATTGTCACACTTTAAGGGACATCCCATGGGAGGTTACGGCGGAGCGATTAAGCAGTTATCTATTGGCGTGGCATCGTCTTTTGGTAAAGCATATATTCATGGTGCAGGTGAACCGGAGAAAATTTGGACGGCAGACCATGATTTGTTCTTACGTTCCATGGCGGATGCGGCAGGCAGTGTGGTGGAGTATTTCAAAGGTAATGTAGTGTACGTTAATGTTATGATGAATATGTCGGTAGATTGTGATTGCTGTGCGGTTGCAGAAGACCCTTGTATGAAAGACATCGGTATTTTGGTTTCGGCAGATCCGATTGCAATTGATCAGGCTTGCATTGATCTTGTATATGCATCTGATGACCCCGGCAGAGACCATCTTTTGGAGCGTATTGAATCCCGTAATGGTGTGCTTACCATTGAAGCGGCAGCCGGACAGGGATACGGAAACAGAGAGTACGAGTTGGTTGAAGTATAGATTTAGTTGAATTGACAAAGAGAATGACAAAATATATACTAATATTAATTTTTAAATAAGTGAGGGGAATTGTATGGATAATAATGAATTTAACAGCGGTTATCAGCAGATGCCGCCCTATCAGGACAACGCTGGTTATCAGCAGGCGCCGCCTTATCAGAATAATGGTGATTATCAACAGGTGCCGAATTACCAGAATAACGGTGGCTACCAGCAGACACCGAACTACCAGAATAATGGTGGTTACCAGCAGGCGCCAATTTATCAGAATAATGGTGGCTATCAGCAGATGCCGAATTATCAGAATAATATGGGCTATCAGCAGCCTGTAAAGGCACCCAATATTTTTAAACAATTTGCATTTTCTTTTGTACCTCCTAAGTACAAAGACCTTGCCAGAGCCAAAGTGGGAAGCATGATTTGGCTGATTATTTTATTGGTATTTTTGCTTACCGGATTTGGCTTTTTGAGTATGTTGGCCGGATATGTATTGACCGGTGGCGTAAGCGAGATGCTGGATTTGTTCCCTTATTTTGAGCTGTCAGACGGTGAGTTTTCAATCGATGAAACCTTCTATGTGGAAGAAGAAGATGTGGTTATTTATATGACCGATGAAATCGATGAATTCGACTATTATGATGTAGAATCTTTAATGGATGAAGGTTTTACAGATATTATGTTGGTGGGCAGATATAATATTTGCTTGTATGAAGATTACGAATACCAGGAAATGTATTTTGATGAATTTGGTGGTTTGTCGTTTACAAAAGATGATCTTCAGAAGTGGACCGGACCGTTTATTTGGGTGTTCATGCTTATTATGTATGTTATTTGGTTCGTGTTGAGAGTATTCTGGTATTTCCTTTGTGCCGGTGTATATCTGTTAATCGGTATGTTGCTTGCGTTAATCTATGGTAAAAAGATTGATGCCGGACATATTTTCAAGGCGGCAGTTTTTGCTAAGATTCCGATGTTTGTATTGGTGAGCTTATTTAATATGTTGCCGCTTGAAGTAAGCTTCCCCGGATTCTTACGTGTGTTGGCTACATTGATTCTGTTTGGCTTCGGCGTGTGGTTTTTACCCCAGAAAAGTCAGCAGTATCGTCAGTATTAATTAAAACATAAAAGTAAAATGATATAAAAAGCTAAAAGGTATCACTGTTATTGGCAGTGATACCTTTTTTGTGTAAAAGAAAATTATAAGAATTGATTTATCTAAGCAAAGCATACATCAATGGCAAACTAGTTGATAATTAAATGGTGATCTGAATTTTGTATTCACATATCCAACAATCAATCTGAATCAAATAGGCCATCATCTGCGGACCGGCCATTAGCTGACCATACCAGGGAGCGCCTAAATCTTTCTCTTCATCCATAAAATGAAGGAGCGCAGTTTTGTCAACAAACGTGTGTAAAGGACTTGCGGTATCCGTAATAATTTCACGAAGCTGATCTTTAAGAAGCTTTTCGTAAGCCGGATGATAAGTTTTGGGGAAGGGCGATTTTTTGCGGAAAAGCACTTCGTCCGGAACAATTCCGCGAAAACCTTCGCGCAGAAGATTTTTTACCACGCCACTGCGCATTTTCATATCCCAAGGTGCATTGTAAATGTATTCCGCAAGGGAGCGGTCGGCAAAAGGAACGCGGGCTGTTAGGTCAGCCTGTGCACTGCACCGTTCCATACGGTTTAAAAGAGTAACCATAAACCAGTAAAGGCTTAAGTAGCCGTTGCGGCGCTTGGCTTTGTCGGCATCGCTTTCGCCGGGGAGATAATCAATCATTTGCAAGGTTTTATAATAGGCATTTTGGATGTAATCTTTCATATCAAGAGCTTCCGAGAAATCTTTTTTCAAAAGCTTGGTGCGCGGTTCCACTGAGGGCGTCCAAGGGAAGGTATCCGCATTGAGTAAGTCTTCGCGGTGGAACCAAGGGTAACCGCCAAATACTTCGTCGGCACATTCGCCTGTTAAAACAATGTCGGCTTCTTTTTTGACCTGTTTGCAGAAGTACAGAAGCGAAGAGTCTACATCTGCCATTGCGGGCAAGTCGTGGGCAAGTACGGAAGCGCGCAAACCTTCCACCAGTTTCTCTTGGGTACATTCCAAGTAGATATGGTCCGTATCCAGCGCATTCACCATAATATCCACGTACGGGCGGTCCATTGAGGGCTGGAATGAATTTGATTTAAAATATTCTGCATTATCTTTATAGTCGAAGGAAAAGGTTTTAAAATCCACGCTGTCCTTCTTTAAATATTCCGAACCTACGGCAGTAACAACGCTGGAGTCTACACCGCCGGATAAAAGAGCACCGATGCTTCTGGAATGTTTGCTTTGTTTTTTAACGGCGTTGCTTACAAGTTCTAAAGTTTTGGCGATGGTAGCGTCATAAGAGTCTGTATGGGGGATGGCTTTCATGCGCCAGTAGGTTTCCTTGTAAAGTCCGTAGGGTGATAAGCAGACCCACTCGCCGGGTTTTACTTCGTACACGTTGTTAAAGACGCCGTTTCCGGGGCTTCTGGCGGGGCCTAAGGAGAAAATTTCGTTTAATCCGCGCTTACTAAGTACAGGCTTGACGTAAGGGTGGGCAAGCAAAGCTTTTAACTCTGTTGCAAAAATCATTGTGTTGTCTAAGTATGCGTAGAAGAGTGGCTTGCAGCCGAAACCGTCCCTTACAAGATAAAGACGCCGGTCATCTTCTTCCAACAATGCAAAAGAAAATACACCGTCTAACTTCTTGAAAAATTCACTGCCATAATGGATAAAGCCGTAAAGAATAACTTCTTCGTCGGTATCCGTATCGAAAGAAAAGTCAAATCCGGCAAGTTCTTTTTGCAAAGAATTCCTGTTGTACAATTCGCCTGCCAATGCGATGTGGAAAGTCTTACCGAATAATCTGCGTGTAAAAGGTTTAAAGACCGACTTGGCGTCGGCATCTTTGCTGAAATGATTATGGGCAAGACCGCAGTTTGCGGTAAGAAGCAGTGCATCTTCCGTATTGCCGCGATGTAATTGCGTGCGCCACATTTTATCCAAAAGTCCGTAATAATAATCATAATTGTTTAAAAAAGAAGATTGGGTCTGATAAAAGCCTGAAAAACCACTCATACATAATCTCCTGTAAAAGAAGTGTCGCTTTATTTTATGCAAAAAATTACAAGAGGTGAATTGTGTTGTGTGGGTAATGAACACAACAAAAATGGATAAATTTTTCAAAGGTGAAGATTCATATTTTTAACGTAAGCGTAAATACTACAAGCAGAAGTTTTTACGTAAAGGAGGAATTTTATGAGTAAAAGAGTGAGTTATATTTTTGAAATTATTGTTGCGGTGGTAATCTACTGGATTGGACTGTCAAACATCAACGTTTTGTTTATCAGCGGCCCCAGAACTGCGGCAATTACACTGGGAATTATCGGACTGTTGTTTTATATAACCAATACTATGGGATATGTGCTTCGAAATCCTTTGCACCCGATTGCCATGCTGGGAAGTGTTTTTGCCATTATAGGTACGGTGCTTTTGGTGATTCAGATTTTTGGATTTCAGTTTTGGATTTTGGGAAATCCTGTTTTTGCGCTGACTTACTTTGCCTTGGCGATGATAGCCAAAGCAGTGGTAGCAATGTTTATGCCCCTGGCAAATATTTATTAAGTTTTGGCTTTCGTGTGAAACACATGGTAAATACAAAAATCCCGCGCTTTTTTGATACATTCGAAGGTTGTATGAGAATTTAACAACCCAAAGTGTACCAAAAGAGCACGGGATTTGTTGTATATAAAATTGAAAAAATATCAGATTTTATTCTTTGTAATTTACGATATCATCAATCAACGCCTTGATGTTCTCGTCCATTACTTCATCTGCAAACTGGCAGGTTCCTACGGCCTTGTGACCGCCACCGCCGTATTTCAACATAAGGCTTCCTACGTTTACGTTAGAAGTTCTGTTTAAGATGCTGTAGCCTACTGCACAAGAACAACCTTTGCCGCCCTTACCGTTAACAATCCACATTGAAATGTTCTGTTCGGGATACATACTGTAAATCATAAAACGGTTGCCGGAATAAATGGGGTCTACGCCACGTAAATCGGAAACGATTAAATCGCCGATTACTTTAGTGTGTGCGGATACCATTTCTTTGAATTTATCCGTCTGTTCAAAGTATACATCAATTCTTTCTTTTACATCGGGAAGTGCAAGAATTTCTTCGGTAGTCATGGTACGGCAGGCTTCGATTAACTTTTCCATTAACTGATAGTTGGAAATGGTGAACTCACGCCAACGTCCGAGACCTGTTCTGGGATCCATTAAGAAACCGATTAAAACCCATCCCTTAGGATTCTGGATATCATCAATGGTAAGATTTCCGGAGTCAACCTTATCAACGGCTTCCATCATATCGTCAAAGTGAGAGAAGCGTTCCTTGCCACCGTAGTAGTCATAAATTATACGTGCGCAAGACGGTGTAATACGGCTTTCACCCTTATACTTACCTGCTAATTCATTTCTTTCATGTTCGCTGGAATGATGGTCGAACCATAAACCGCAACCTTCTACGTAAGGTACGTTTGCAAGGCAGTCATTTTCGGTAACTTCTACCAAGCCGTCCTGCAAATCCTTCGGATGCGCAAACTTCCAGGAATCGATAATTCCGGCCTCTTTTAAAAGAGCGCCACAAGCCAGACCGTCAAAGTCTGAACGTGTAATAAGTCTCATATTTAAGTCCCCCTTAGCTATCATTTTATAAAAGCTATACCATTTAAAATTATACTTCATTTCCACCCAACACGCAAGGCATATCCCCACTATATTTGTAACTTTTCAAAGCTTTTTTGAGTTGGTAGCGGGGGAGGGGCTTTTCATAATCGTCTTGCAATTGTACGTTTCAACAAATTGCTATATGTTTCTTTTTACGATGTCTGATTGCCACTGCCTTTTCTAAACTCACCCATTGTTTGCATTGACAAGCCGGGGCAGGTTTCTTTGCAAGTAAATGCGAGATTTTCTTAGTGTACGTAGCAGACAATGCCTTATCCCGATTGCCGGGCGAAAGACAATTGTTTGAGCGAAGCGAGTTTTTGTCGAAGCCCGGCATTAAAAGCATTGTCTGCCGTACACTTTTAGAAAATCCGCATTTATGAAGTCGAAAGCGACCCCGCTTGTTCAATGCAAACAATAGGTTCAAACAACGAAAAAGCAGTGGCTTCATCGCAAAAAAGAAAACATATGCAATTTCTAGGAAACGTACAAAAAGCAAATCCTCTTTATGAAAAGCCCCTCCCCCGCTTTCCGGCTGACAAAAGCAGGCTTGAAAAGTTGCCAATATAGGTTGAAAAATATTTTGAGGGAAGTCTTTATTATTTTAGGGGTTTGTGATATTATGGAAATGTTGAGAATTGAGAAAGGGTGGAAAGTAGGCCCTTTTGGAATGGAGTTAGAGTTATGGAAAAGAATGAAATGCTTAACGGTGTGGAAAATGAAGAAAAGGAAGTTGTTTCCCGCAATTTTATTGAGCAGATTATAGACAAGGACTTGGAGGAAGGTGTTTATGAGACCGTGCATACACGTTTTCCGCCGGAGCCTAACGGTTATTTGCATATCGGACATGCCAAAAGTATTCTTTTGAATTATGGTTTGGCTGAGAAGTATAACGGCTTGTTTAATATGCGATTTGATGATACCAATCCTACAAAGGAGAAGGTGGAGTTCGTAAATTCGCAGTTGGAAGACATTAAGTGGCTTGGTGCAAAGTGGGATGACAGATTATTCTTTGCATCGGATTACTTTGGTCAGATGTATGAAGCTGCCGTAAAATTGATTAAGAAAGGTAAGGCTTATGTATCAGATCTTACCGCAGATGAAATCAGAGAGTACAGAGGAACTCTTACCGAGCCCGGTAAAGAAGATCCTTATGCAAGCAGAAGCGTAGAAGAAAACTTGGAACTCTTTGAGAATATGAAAAACGGTGTTTACAAGGATGGTGAAAAGGTTCTTCGTGCAAGAATTGATATGGCATCACCCAATATGAACATGAGAGACCCCGTTATTTATCGTGTGGCACATATGACACATCATCGTACCGGAGATACCTGGTGTATTTATCCTATGTACGATTTTGCACATCCCATCGAGGATGCCATTGAAGGTATTACACATTCTATCTGTACCTTGGAATTTGAGGACCACAGACCCTTATATGATTGGGTTGTAACCGAGTTGGAATATCCTCACCCGCCCAAGCAGATTGAGTTTGCAAAGCTTTATTTAAAGAACGTTGTTACCGGTAAAAGATATATCAAGAAGTTGGTAGAAGACGGTATTGCAGATGGTTGGGATGATCCCCGTTTGGTATCCGTAGCTGCGCTTCGCAGAAGAGGTTATACACCTGAGTCCATTAAGAAGTTCGTAGAACTTTGTGGTGTGTCTAAGGCACAGTCAACTGCAGATATGGCAATGCTTGAGTATTGTATCCGTGAGGATTTGAAGTTGAAACGCCCCCGTATGATGGCGATTTTAGACCCGGTGAAATTAGTAATCGATAACTGGGAAGATGGTAAAATCGAAATGCTTGATGCACCCAATAACTTGGAAAATGAGTCTTTGGGAAGCAGACAGTTACCCTTCGGTAAGGAACTTTGGATTGAAAGAGAAGACTTTATGGAGGAACCGCCTAAGAAGTATTTCAGATTGTTCCCCGGAAATGAAGTTCGTTTGATGAATGCATATTTTGTAACCTGTACAGGCTGCGTGAAGGATGAGACCGGTAAGGTAGTTGAAATTCACTGTACCTACGATCCTGAGACAAAGTCAGGTTCAGGTTTCAATGCGCGTAAGGTTAAAGGTACCATTCATTGGGTAAATGCATCTACAGCAATTCAGGCAGAAGTTCGTCTCTTTGAAAACATCATTGATGAAGAGAAGGGTGTATACAACGAGGAAGACGGAAGCATTAACGTGAATCCGAATTCCAAGACTGTAATTACAGCTTATTTGGAACCTGCATTAAAAGATGCAAAGGCATATGAAAGTTTCCAGTTTGTAAGAAACGGTTTCTTCTGTGTGGACTACAAGGATTCCAAGGAAGGTGAGCCTGTATTTAACAGAATTGTATCACTTAAGAGTTCTTTCGTATTGCCGAAGAATGACTAATTGTAGTATAATAATATGAGAAACAGCAAATGCAGTTTCGGGTAAAATACCGGGACTGCATTTTTCAACAATAAAAACAGAATGGGGTAGTATTGTGGATTTATTTTCAGGATTAGAAAGTTTGGGAATTGAAGGGTTAGGCGATTTAGATATTTATGATGATGATTCTGCAAAGAATGAAGATGGTGCGGAAGAAAGTCAAAAGACCGTTAAAGTCAGGGATCCGGAAGAGGTAGAGGCGGAGTATGTTTTTGATAAAACGTATACCTGCCCGGTTTGTGACAAAAGTTTTAAGAGTAAAACTTTAAAGTCAAATAAGGCAAAGCTTATTAGCACAGATATGGATTTGCGTCCGGTGCATCAGAATATTGATACTGTAAAATATGATGTGGTGGCTTGTCCTTGTTGCGGATATGCGGTTTTGAACCGATATTTTGCACCACTGACTTCTATGCAGGTTAAGAAGATTAAAGAGGCTATCAGCAAGAATTATAAGATAAAAGAGGAAAAGAAGAGCAAAATCTATTCTTATGAGGAGGCAATTGAGCGCAGTAAGCTGGCACTTTTATCTTCAGTGATTAAAGTTGGCAAAGATAGTGAGAAGGCATATGTTTGTTTGAAAACAGCTTGGTTATTCCGCGGGAAAGCGGAACATTTGCCTGAGTCCGAAGTTGAAGAAATTAAGAGATGCGAAAAAGAAGAAGAAGCGTTTTTATCTAAAGCATATGACGGTATGGTTGCTGCGCGAAGGAAGGAGTTGTTTCCGATATGCGGAATGGACGAATTGACCTTTGACTATTTGCTTGCAACTTTGGCGCACCGACTGGGACATTTGGATGTAAGTGCAAGGCTGGTTGGAGAAATTATGGCGAAGCCGACTGCAAACAGGCGTATTAAAGAGAAGACCGGAATATTGAAGGAAGTATTGAAGAAAGATATTCAGGCGAAGAAACAGAACGAGTAGTTTTAAATAAACAAAACCCGGACAATGTGGTCCGGGTTTTATCTCTTATAAAATTGAAAAAGTAAATATTTCTTACTCTGCCTTCACGTCTTCTACAGCTTCTTCCACTGCATCAACAGTTTCTTCAACAGCGGTTTCTGCAACTTCTACTGCGTCTTCTACGATTTCAGCAGCGTCTGCAGCAACTTCCTTCTTACTGTCTTTCATTTCTTCGATCTTATCTTCAACCTTTTCCCAGGTTTCTTTGGCCTTATCTACGGTTTTCTTGTATGCTTCGCTAACTTTTGCCTTGGCATTGTCCATGTCAAGAGGTACGTAAGTACGTTTGATTTCGGTAGTTCCGTCAGGATTTACCACTTCTTCAGTCTTCACGAATTTCTCTTTGTTCTTGTATACGTAGTATGCGCCTGCAGCGGCAGCAGCTACACCAATACCAAGTAAAAAGCCTTTGGTCTGTTTCTTCATGTCAATAATACTCCTTTCAAAATAGCCGTTCCTAAATGATATCTCTATTTTAATACTATTTTGGGAAAATGAAAAGAGAATATGCAAAAAATCACAAAACATTTTTATTTTTGCATTGAATTGACCGATAAGCTGTGATATGCTGATGAATAGACCCAATAAGTCAATTATAATTATTGGAGGATGAAGGTTATGAATGAGAAGTTTTTTGAATTAAAGAAAGAGAAACAGGATCGAATGATTAACGGCGCAATGAAAGTCTTTGCCCGTAACGGATATAAAAGAGCAAGTACAGACGATATGGTTAAAGAAGCCGGTGTTAGCAAGGGCTTATGGTTCCACTATTTTGGCAATAAGCTTGGTTTGTATGATTTTATTGCGGATTATGCCGTAAAATATATGAATATGGAGCTTATGGCAATGTCAAACCGACACCCGGAGGATTATTTCGAAACTACCCTGGCGGTGGAATTGACCAAGTTGTCCGTAAGGAAATCCTACCCGTACATACCGTTGTTTTTATCATCAATGGAGCGCGAGAAGGACGAGGAAGCATTGACCGTACTGGGCGAATATAAAGATGCATATCGTAAGGCACGTTTGAAGGCGTATGAGAAAGTTCAAATGGACAATTTCAGGGATGTGGTATCTATGGAAGTGCTTGCAAGAACCCTGGGACTTACTTTAGACGGATTTTTAAGAGAAGAGTATGAAGAGGATAACTTCTCTGAAGAGAATTATAAGCAGGAAGTAGAGAGTTATCTGAGAATGATGTCGGCACTGGTTGAAATTGAGGAATAAACTGAATAATTCTAGGGAAAAGGGCTTGCAAAAGCCCTTTTATCGTGTTACAATATCTTTCGCCGGAAGACAAATGTTTGCGACAGAAAGACATAAACAAATAAAATCCACCACAGAAAGACAAATGTCCGACAAGTGTGGATGTGAAACGGTGTTTTAGGTCGCGCGGAGGCAACCAATGAGCGAGAACAGTGGATATTTCGTTGTGAAAAAGAAAGCACTGCCGGAAGTTCTTTTAAAAGTAGTAGAAACCCAGGCACTTTTACGAACCGGCAAAGCAGCCACCATTCAGGAGGCGGTAGACAGAACCGGCATCAGCCGTAGTTCTTTCTATAAATATAAGGATGACATTTTTCCGTTCCACGACAATACGGAGGGAAAGACACTTACTTTTACCTGTGAAATGGAAGATGAGCCGGGAATTCTTTCCGATGTATTAAAAATCATAGCAGATTTCGGCGCCAATGTTTTGACTATACATCAGAGTATTCCTATCAACAATATGGCATCTTTGAGTATCAGTTTGCAAATACTGCCTTCTACCCATGATGTGGGAGAGATGGTACACGCAATTGAGAGCAGGCCCGGTGTTAAATACGTAAAGATTGTTGCGAAAGAATAGCATTAAAGCTTTTATAATAAAATGTTAAAAGGAAAGCAGGAGGAAAAGAAATGATTCAGATTGCAGTATTAGGATATGGTACCGTAGGTAGCGGTGTAGTTGAGGTAATCAACAAAAATCAGAATGAAGTAAGCAAGAAGGCAGGCGTTGGCATTGCCGTTAAATACATATTGGACTTAAGAGATTTTCCCGGAGATCCTATGGAAAAGCACGTGGTACATGATTTTGACGTGATTTTAAATGATCCCGAAGTAAAAATCATCTGTGAAACCATGGGTGGAGTGGAACCTGCATACACCTTCTCTAAGAAGGCACTTTTAGCAGGTAAGAGTGTATGTACTTCCAACAAGGAATTGGTTGCAAACCATGGCCCTGAATTGATTCAGATTGCCAAAGACAATAACTGTAACTACTTATTTGAAGCAAGTGTTGGTGGCGGTATTCCCATTATCCGTCCTTTGAACGCTTCGTTAACACCGGAGAAGATTGACGGTATTACAGGTATTTTAAACGGTACCACAAACTATATGTTGACCAAGATGGACGATGAAGGAATGGACTATGCAGAAGTCCTTGCGCAGGCGCAGGCAAAGGGTTATGCGGAACGCAATCCTGAGGCTGACGTGGAAGGTTATGATGCCTGCCGTAAAATTGCAATCCTTTCATCTCTTGTATACGGAAAGACAGTTCGTTACGAAGATATTTATACAGAAGGTATTACTAAGATTTCTAAGGAAGATTTCAAGTATGCTAAGGCAATGAAGAGAAGCATTAAGTTGCTTGCAATGAGCAAGGATATGGATGGAAAGTGTTTCGCTATGGTAGCACCTTTTATGATCCGTTCAGATAATCCTTTGTATTGCGTAAAAGACGTATTTAACGCTGTTTGCGTACATGGTAATATGCTTGGAAGCACAATGTACTACGGTAGAGGCGCAGGAAAGCTTCCTACCGCATCAGCAGTAGTATCCGATATCATTGACTGTGCAAAACATCAGGGCAAGTTTATCTTCTGCTTCTGGGATCAGGAAAAGGTAGAGCTTTCTTCTAAGGATGAAATGAGCTGGAAGTTCTTTGTAAGAGTAAAAGGAAATCTTGAAGAATCCGGCGTAAAAGAAGTATTCGGCGAAACCGAAATCATCAAATTGCCTGAATGTGCAGATGAATTTGCTTTTATTACAGATGAAGTAAGTGAAAAAGAATTCGATGAAATGATTAAAGGCGTAAAGAACGTAATTACAAGAATTCGTTTGGAGGGCTAATTATGAAATATGTTGTTGTTTTATGCGACGGCATGGCAGATGAACCTATAGAGCAGTTGGGCGGTAAAACACCGTTAGCATATGCTAAGACGCCTAACATGGATGCGTTGGCACCGATGTCAGAAATCGGTATGGTGCATACCATTCCCGAAGGAATGTCACCGGGAAGCGATACGGCAAATTTGTCGGTTCTTGGGTATGACCCTAAGAAGTATTATTCCGGCCGTTCACCGCTGGAGGCATTAAGTATTGGTGTAGATATGGAAGATGACGATATCGCAATCCGTTGCAATATCGTTACCATTTCCGATGACGATGTGCCGTTTGAAGAAAAGACGATTATCGACCACAGTTCTTCCGAAATCAGTACGGAAGATGCGGCAGTGCTTTTAAATGCGGTAAGAGAAGCGGTAGAGACCGATGAATATAAGTTTTATGTGGGAACCAGCTATCGCCATTGCCTGATTTGGAAAGGCGGAAAGGTAGAGAAACTTACACCGCCCCATGACGTGTTGGAACAGGTGATTAAACCGCACCTTCCGGCAAACGAAGTGTTCCTTTCTATGATGAAGAAGAGTTATGAAATTTTAAAAGACCATCCTATTAACGTAGCACGTAAGGCAGCAGGCTTAAATCCTGCAAACTGTGTGTGGTTCTGGGGCGCAGGCACCAAGCCTATGTTGTCTGATTTTACGGAAAAGACCGGTAAAAAGGGCGCGATGATTTCTGCGGTTGACCTTTTAAAAGGAATCGCCATCGGTGCAAATATGAAGGTAATTGAAGTGGAGGGCGCAAACGGTGGACTTCACACCAATTATACAGGTAAAATGGAAGCTGCGGTCAAAGCAGTGACCGAAGAAGGCAATGATTTTGTTTATATCCATATTGAGGCACCGGATGAAATGGGTCATCAGGGCAGCTTCGAGCGCAAAGTCAAAGCTATTGAAAATATTGATGAAATGATTGTGGGACCTTTTGTGGAAAGAATGAAAGAAAAGGGCGAAGATTTCAGAATGTTGATTTTACCCGACCATCCCACGCCGGTACGCATCAGAACCCATACGGCAGACAGCGTACCTTATCTTTTATACGACAGTACAAAGAAGACCGGAGACGGTGTACTTTATTGTGAGAAATGTGCCGAAACAACAGGACATTTTACGGCGCAGGGTCATAATATAATCGAGAAGCTTTTTGAAGCTTAATAGTAGGAGGCAGAAAGAATGTTAGTAGTTAAGAAATTCGGTGGAACATCGGTTGCCAACAAAGAGAGAATCTACAACGTGGCAAGACGATGCATTGAAGAG
>JAGAQZ010000049.1 GCA_017622505.1 Lachnospiraceae bacterium | reverse complement strand
GGAAGTTAATTCTGTAAAGTCTTTAAATGCAGAGTTTCCAATATGTGTTACGCCTTCTTCTACTACAACTTTTTTTATGTTGCTATTTTGATATTTGCCATCATTATCAGTATCATGCCATGGCGTAGTATAATGATAGGGGTATTCTAGAACCAGCTCATAATCTGCCATAGCGCCCGTTCCGCTGATGGTAAGGGTGCCTTCGCTGTCTAATGTCCAGGTTACGTTGCTTCCATCGCCCTCTGCACCGCAGTTACCGCTCGCCAAAATTTCATATGCAGTTACTGTATCCTCGCCCTGACATGCACTTACTCCCTGTACACCGCAGACATCACACCATACATTTAAAGTGTCATCCGTACATTTTTCTGCACAAAAGCACTGCGGATTTTCCGGTGCGATATATGCCGGACAGTTGGTTGCATGGAATGCCGGGTCATCGGTCTCGCAGGTGCATTCTGTAGTTTCTTCAGACACTTCATTTCCCGATACTGTATCTGAACCAACATTTGCACATTCCTCACATTCAAAAATGCAAGGAGTTCCCTCTACTGCTGCTTGATAGCCACACGCTTCATCATGTTCATGAGTACAATTTAATGCAGATATAATACATCCATTTTCCAAACTGCATATATGAGTACATGCAGAACCTTCTACTGATTCACGATAGCCACATTCATCATTATGCTCATGAATACAATTCTCAGCACATGCCTCACCACATTCGTGTATGCAAATTGAGCCTTCCTTTGCTTCCACATAACCGCAGTTTTCATCATGACTATGCACACAGGTTGTTACTTCGCTGTAACATTCCTCTCCATGCTCATGAGTACATGGAGAACCTTCTATCCCTTCCGTGTAACCACACTCTGAGGTATGCTCTGTATGATGCTCACAATATGTGCCACTTCCCTCTCCTGCGGCTGATACTGCAAAAGTAGATAAATCCACCGTTGTTACCACCATCAATACTGCAAGTGCTATTGCAGCGAATCTCTCAAATCTCCTCTTTAAATTTCTCATAATATCTTCTCTCCTTCTGTTAAGTTCTCTTATTTCATCAGAAAACTTAACAATCCATTTTATCTGTGATTGGTTTTTACAGTTTTCTGTTTTTCCCAGCTATTCTTTTTTTCTACATAATCACAAAAAGCTTCAAAGACATAATTACCGCTACTTCGATAATCCATTGCCATGACTTCTTTTAATACACTTTGCCGAATCTCTTTCGGCACTTCATATACTTTCATGATTGCATCCAAGCCACTCGTGACTCTTTGTTCAAATGTAAGCTTTTCCGCATTCTCTGTCATAAACATGGCACATTCAATACCGGAGGCTACATTCTCCGCCTGGATAAACTCTGTATCACTCCACTCCATACAAAACTCCGCAAAGGTTCTTTTTGACCTTTCAGTATCATTTGCACGGATAACCGCAAGAGGTAATGGCTGTGTATAAGAAGCAATTACCAAATCCTTAATATTCGGATTCTCCTCACAAACAGAAGCAAACATTGTAAGTTCAAACAGATAGTCAATCAGTAGAGCATATTCACTGCCTTTCTTATTAACCTCTGTATTTATTTGAAATGTACACAATTCCTTTACCATCTCAGCAAGGATATGTTCCTTTGTCGGAAACCAGAACGTCAGGTTTCCTGTACTAATATGTAATGTCTTTGCCATCGTAGTAACATACGAATTTGTATATCCTTTTTCCAAGAAAAATTTCGTGGCTAAATATAGGATTTCATATTTTGTATTAGTTGCACCTTTTTGTCTCAACCATAATACCCCCATTATTTATTAGCATCAGTCCTATTATAATAAATATATCAAGAATAATCAACAAGAATCAAGCTGTTTCACATAGAATTTTTGGAGTTGATTCCGGGTTTAGAATATATAGTTTTGATATTATCGAATTTTGCAAAACGGTGGCGGAATACTCCGCCACCGTCCTGGTTACAATTTCTGCTATACGATTATCTTGCTTTTTTGGTTGATAAATGCCATATACTCTTCAAGTGTTGCCGGCTTCTTAAGATATTTGAGATTATCTAATTCATTCGGGTAAATACCAAGGAGTGCTTCTTTAATCGTTTCTATAGGCTCCGAAGTATATATTATGACTTGGAGCTTACTCATATTAAGATTTTGTCTTCTATTACTTTGTATTTTTCTTCTTTACTTCAATATAATTTCTATAATACTTAGTTGTACCTTTGTTCTGGTATAATTCCGACATTTCTAATACTTCAACCTTCGGATTCCTGCTAACTATCTTTTGGAACCAAGAAATATCATTCTTGGTTCCCATCAATCTAATCTTTAACATTCATCATTTCCTCCATTTCAAATTTTTGACCATAACAAAAAAGGACAACTTTCTAAAATTTCTTTTAGAAAATTGTCCTTAAATAATGCAAAATTATTAAAAACATAATCGCTACAAAAACGTATTATTACTTGTTATTCAGTATTATACGTTGTAAATTTGTAGTAAATTACAATCAAAAATCTCTGAACCCTTGATTTTACTAGCTTTATTTGTCTAAAGATTTCATCGTCGGGAACAATAACACATCCCTGATTGCATAACTGTCTGTAAGCAACATACAAAGTCTGTCAATACCGTAGCCGATACCGCCTGTAGGAGGCATACCAAGCTCTAAGGCATACATAAAGTCTTCGTCTGTTGTATTTGCTTCTTCATCGCCCAACGCAAGCAATGCTTCCTGCGCCTTGAAACGTTCTCTCTGGTCGATAGGGTCGTTAAGCTCTGAATAAGCGTTACACATTTCCCAACCGTTCATAAACAACTCGAAACGCTCTACGTAGTTCGGATCCTCGGGTTTCTTCTTGGTTAAAGGAGAAATCTCGATAGGGTGATCCATAACGAAAGTAGGCTGAATCAAATGCTCTTCTACAAACTCTTCAAAGAAGAGATTCAAGATATCGCCCTTCTTATGATGTTTCTCAAATTCAACATGCTTCTCTTTCGCAATTGCTTTTGCTTCATCATCAGAAGCGATTTCGTTAAAATCCACGCCGACATATTTTTTAACCGCATCAATCATGGTAATTCTTTCAAAAGGCTTACCCCAATCCATTTCGATGCCGTTATATACAATCTTAGTAGTTCCAAGCACTTCCTGCGCTACGTAACGGAACATATTCTCTGTCAAATCCATCATTCCGTTGTAGTCGGTATATGCCTGATATAATTCCATCAAAGTGAATTCCGGATTGTGTCTTGTATCAAGACCTTCGTTACGGAATACACGGCCGATTTCGTACACTCTTTCAAGACCGCCAACGATCAATCTCTTAAGGTATAATTCAAGAGAGATACGAAGTTTTAAGTCCTCATCCAACGCATTAAAGTGTGTCTCGAAAGGTCTTGCCGCAGCACCGCCTGCGTTAGCTACAAGCATCGGAGTTTCCACTTCCATAAAACCTTCGCCCGCAAGATACTTACGGATAGTACTGATAATCTGAGAACGCTTGATAAAAGTATCTTTTACTTCTTCGTTCATAATCAAGTCTGTATATCTCTGACGATAACGAATATCCGTATTGGTTAAGCCATGGAACTTCTCGGGTAAAATCTGCAAACTCTTAGATAACATAGTCATCTCTACCGCATGCACGGAAATTTCGCCGGCCTTGGTACGGAATACGTAACCCTTCACGCCATAAATATCACCGATATCAGACTTCTTAAAATCTGCATAGGTTTCTTCACCCACTGCATCTCTTGCTACGTATACTTGAATCTTTCCCTTCAAATCCTGAATGTTACAGAAAGATGCCTTACCCATAACACGCTTTGACATCATACGTCCTGCAATGGATACTTCAATAGGGCTTGCGTCCATAATGGCTCTTCTTTCATTGTAGTCTGCATTCAGTATCTCTCTGGCTTCTGCTTCTTCCAATCCGTCTACATTGGGTTCGGTTCTGCCTGCCAACAATTCTGCTTCATGGGCAATATATAATTCCTTCGCATCCGCTGTGTGATGTGTCTGGTCATATTTTGTAATAACAAAAGGATCCTTGCCTGCTTCCTGAAGAGTTGCAAGCTTTTCTCTACGTACCTTTAAAAGCTGATTCAAATCCTGCTCAGGCTGCTGATTCTTCTGGTTCTGCTGATTCTGTTCTGCCACGCTTTTATCCTCATTTCTTTCTATACTGTTAACCATATAAAAGTTGTCTGCGTATGCAGGCAACCTTTATATAATATGATACTCTTATTTAGTTTGCTTTGGATACTTCAAGAATCTTGTACTTGATTACACCGATAGGTGCTTCTACGCTTACTGTTTCACCCTTCTTAGCACCGATTAATGCCTTACCGAGAGGTGATTCGTTGGAAATACTTCCGTTTAAGCTGTCTGCTTCGGATGCACCCTTAATGGTTACTGTCATTTCCTGCTTCAATTCCTTGTCCATAAGCTTAACGGTATAACCGAATGCAATCTTCTTACCGTCACTTGCATCTGCATTTGCATCTACATCTACAACTTCAACATTCTTTAACAACTGCTCCAACTCAAAGATTCTTGCTTCAATGTCGCGCTGTTCATCTTTGGCTGCATCGTATTCTGCGTTTTCTGACAAGTCACCCTGCGCTCTTGCTTCTTTTAACTTCTGGGAAACTTCTTTACGTTTTACGACTTTTAATTCCTGTAATTCATCTTCGTATTTCTTTAAACCTTCACGTGTCAACAAATTTTTCTTGTTTTCTTCCATTTTTAAGCTCCCTTTCTTATATCTAAACGCAGGTATGCCTTCTCCCGCTTATTCTTTTAGCAGTTTATTATTATATACTATGGGTGTCCAATGTGTCAAGGCTAGTCCGTTCCATTAATATCGGGAATACACCAAATTCTTTTATTCCGGTGTTATTTTATATTTCATGCACGGTCTTCCACCGGTTTCATAATTTATTTGTGCAATCACTTTTCCCGATTCCGAAAGATAATTCATATATCTTCTAACCGTAACACTTGTAAGACTAATTCTCTCGGAAATTTCATCACCGGTCAGCCACTTATCATTATTTTTATTCAACTCTTCCATTATTTTTTCAAGCGTCTTTACCTGTATCCCTTTCGGATATAATTCCTCACTTTTCTTTCGACTGTTATCAATGATATAGTCAATACTCAATTGGTTTAATGTTTCAATATCCTTAAGTGCATTATTCTGCGCAATAAACTTTTCAAGCGCCATTTGAAACCGATCAAATGTAAATGGTTTAACCAAATAATCTACAATTCCAAGATGTAATGCCTCCTCAAGAGACTCCCTTCCGTTTGCTGCCGTAACCATAATTGCTTCTACCGTCATTTGTCTGCTCCGTATTTCTCTAAGCAATTCAAATCCGTTCTTATGTGGCATATATACATCCAAAACAAGCAAATCAACTTGATTTTGGCACAAAAAATCTAATGCACTTTTTCCATCTTTGCATTTACCAATCACCTTGAAATTTTTATTACGTTTTATATATTGTTCGTTTATCATAGCAACCATAGGATCATCTTCTACAATTAATACATTAAACATATTTACCTTCTCCTAACCATTTTCTTTAGAAAAACTCACCGAAAAAGATGTTCCAATATCCTTTTGGGACTCCACTATTATTTTACCGCCAAAATTTTCAACCATCATTTTAATCTGATACAATCCGGTTCCTCTTCCTTCTCCCTTTGT
>JAGAQZ010000048.1 GCA_017622505.1 Lachnospiraceae bacterium | reverse complement strand
CCTGCAGCGCCAGGCGAAACTCAGTATGGAAGAAAACGGTTCCAATACCCTTTATCTTGCACTTGGTTTCCTGAAATGGTATGAGTCTGACGTAAGCCAGAAACCCCGCTATGCGCCCCTTGTTATGGTGCCGGTGGATGTAACCAAGAAATTGCAGGATAAAAGTTATCACATCCGTATACGTGATGAAGAACCGCAGATCAATATTACTTTGTTGGAAATTTTGCGCCAGGATTTTGGTATGGACATCGGTGGTTTGGATCCCCTGCCTATGGATGATAACGGTGTAGACGTTCCCTTGGTTTTGAATACGGTCAGAAAGAGTATTATGGAGAAGAAAAACTGGGATGTGCTTCCCTTAGCCTTCCTTGGTATCTTTTCTTTTAGCAGATTTATTATGTGGAACGATTTGCGTAACCGTTCTGCAGAGATTACGTCTAATAAAGTAGTTGCAAGCTTGATTTCCGGTAAAATGGAATGGCAGCCGAAGGAAGCAATTTCAGCCAACGATATTGATAACCGTGTAAAACCCAGTGATATGGCAGTTGTAATGAGCGCGGATTCATCTCAGCTGGTAGCCATTGAAACTGCGGCAAAGGGTGAGAGTTTCGTGCTTCACGGACCGCCGGGAACCGGTAAGAGCCAGACCATTACCAATATGATTGCCAATGCGCTATATCAGGGCAAATCTGTTCTTTTTGTAGCTGAGAAGATGGCGGCATTGTCCGTGGTACAGAAGCGTTTGGAAAAGGTTGGCTTGGCGCCGTTTTGCTTGGAATTACATTCAAATAAGGCGCAGAAACAAGCTGTTTTAAAGCAGCTTGAACGTACCCTGGAAGCCGGTGGTAAAAAGAGCAGTGGCGAATATCAGGCTTATGCAGAGAAGTTGTATGCAGAGCGCAGTGCCTTAAATGAAGTAGTCGAGGCTTTGCATGAGAAGCAGGCAAGCGGTCTGTCCATTTATGAATTAATCGGTAAATATGAGCTGATGAAAGCTTATGACGGTAAGGCATATTTCACGGAAGAATGGGCTATGGATGTGAATGCCAAGGCTTATGACGAATGCAAAGCCGAGCTTTCGGAATGTGCGGCTATCGGTAAAGAATGCGGCGGTATTGCGAGCCATGCACTAAAAGAATTCAGATTATACGAATATTCCATGCAACTTCGTAAGGAGTGGGAGGATATTCTTGCAAAATATCAGGTGGCCTTACGTGAAAAGAGTGCAGTTCTTTCGCAGCTTGGCGCATCATTGGAACTTCCTGAAACTGCATCTATGGATGATTTGTGCCTTTTGGAAAGGGTGGCTTCTTACCTGCTTGGAATGGAAGAAATATATGACACTCTTTTGTCAGATATGTATGCCTTAAAAGAGGAGGAAACTATCCGTGCCGAAATTACAAAGGGCAGGGATTTTAGTGCAATCCGTAAGGAACTTTTAACGCATTTTAAGCCTGCTGTATTAGATTACGACATTGCAGGTGCGAGAGCGCGTTTGGTTGCCGCACAGGGCAAATGGGCCCTTGCCAAGAAGATGGACATCAATGCCCTTGTAAAAGAACTTCGTTTCCTTGCATTGAATTCCAATATGGTGCAGGAGGCTAACTTAGAGAAGTTATACGAGCGCATTGAATTGTATCATCAGATGAGCAAGGATGTGTCAATCAATCCTGATTTTGAGGCTGCTTTTAAAGACGTTTATCAGAAAGAAAATACGGATTGGGATAAGCTTACTGTAGTTTACGAGAAACACCTTGCTTTGTGCATAATTTTTGCAGAAAGCGAAAGTAAGAGTGGCTTTTATCCTGTATTATCATCACTGGTTACCGGTGGCGGTGTAGCAGACCTTGTAAAAGATGAGGCAGAAGGACTTCAGATGTTTATTGAAAAGTCTAAGGCTTGTCTTGCAATCGAAAATGAATTGATTGCAAAATACGGACTGGATTGGAATGCATTCCGCAAAGAGGAAGATTTGATTTCGGCATTGTTTGAGCGTTGTGCCGGCTGGATTTCCCATGCGGAAGAATTGCGTTCGTATGCAGCTTTCTGTAATGCAGAAAAGAAAGCAAATGAATTAGGTCTTGCGGAACTTACGGAGCAGTATCGTAAGGGTGCATTAAACGAAGACGCGTTTGTGCCTGCATTTGAGTGTAATTTCGCCAAGGCGGCAGCCAGCGGTGCCATTTCATCAAGAGATGTGCTTGCGCATTTTAACGGAGCCGGATTTACGGCCACAATAGAGCGTTTCTGTGAGATTTCCGACAAGTTCGAGAAACTTACACAGGAAGAAGTTGTGGCAAGATTATCTGCGAAAATTCCTGAGGCGGGTGAAGGTTTTGCAGGTTCTTCCGAGATTGGCATTCTGCGTAAGGCAATTAAGAGTCAGAGAAGAGCAATGCCTATCCGTAAGTTATTTAATGAAATCCCTGTTTTACTTCGCAGAATGTGTCCCTGTATGTTGATGAGCCCGATTTCCGTGGCACAGTACATAGACCCTTCTTTCCCGAAGTTTGATTTGATTATTTTTGACGAGGCATCACAGCTTCCTACCGGTGAGTCGGTAGGTGCATTGGCCCGCGGTGAAAACGTAATTGTCGTAGGTGATCCGAAGCAGTTACCGCCCACCAGCTTCTTTATGACCAATCAGCATGATGAGGAAAATATTGAAGTGGAAGATATGGAAAGCTTATTGGATGACTGTCTGGCACTCAGCATGCCCCAGAATCATCTTTTATGGCATTATCGTTCACGACATGAAAGTTTGATTGCGTACAGCAATATGACTTATTATGATAACAAATTGTATACCTTCCCTTCGCCTAACGACCGCGTGTCAGAGGTAAAATGGGTATACGTGGAAGGTCAGTATGACAGAGGTAAAACCAAGCAGAACAGAGCGGAAGCCGAGGCTGTAGTGGAAGAAATTTTACGACGCTTACGTGATGAGGAATTGCGCAAGAACAGTATCGGTGTAGTAACGTTCAGTTCCGTTCAGCAGGAACTTATTGATGATTTAATGCAGGAAGCGTTGCACAAGGAGCCTGAATTGGAGCAGTACTGCGTCAATGTGGAAGAACCTTTGTTTATTAAGAATCTTGAAAACGTACAAGGTGATGAGAGAGATGTTATTCTCTTCTCAGTAGGCTATGGTCCTGATGCAAGCGGTAAGGTTGCTATGAACTTCGGTCCCTTGAACCAGGATGGCGGTTGGAGACGTTTAAACGTTGCGATTTCACGTTCCAGAAAGAGTATGATGATTTATTCTTCTTTCCGTCCCGAGAAACTTGATTTGTCCAGAACGTCTTCGGCAGGTATTATCGGCTTGAAGGGCTTCTTGGAGTTTGCTGCAAGAGGTAAAAACGCCCTTTACAAAAACGCAGACACCATTAAACTTCGTAACAGCGATGTAGCAAAGTCCATTGTGGAACGTTTGAAAGAAGCAGGGTATGACGCCGACCTTGACATCGGTACTTCCGAATATAAAATTGACATCGGTGTAATGGATCCCGAGAATTCGGATCAGTATTGCCTTGGTATCCTTTTGGACGGCGAGAATTATATGGTAGCAGCAACGGCAAGAGACCGTAATTTAGGTCAGCCTTCTGTCCTGAAGGGATTGGGCTGGAATTTACACCGTGTATGGACCTTGGACTGGCTGGATACGCCGGAGCGTGAATTTGCCAAGATTGAAGATGCAATTAAAAGAATTCTTCATCCGGAGCTGTACGTGGAAGAAACCGCAGATGCTGAAAGCGGTGAGAGTGCGCCTTCAGCAGGAAATGGTAATGCACTACAATCAGATGTAAATGCCGAGGATGCAGGCGTACCGGATTCAGATGCTGAAGTAATTGATGAAGTCAACACGGAAGTGTTCGCAGGAAGCATCAGTACAGATAATGTGGAAGTATCAACACCTGTAAAGAGACAGTCCGCCCGCAGAGAATATGTGCATGTGGAATTACCTACGCTGGGGGATTCGGAAGACTTTTATGAGCCGAAAACCAGGGTACAGATTATGAAGGCAATGGAGAAGACTTTACAGGCAGAAGCACCTGTGGAATACGACTATATGAAAAAGAAAGTGCTTCTTTGCTGGGGAATGATGCGTAATACACCGAAGTCGGATGCGATTTTCGAAGAAATCCTGCGAGAAGTTCCCGTGACACAGACCAACACTGCAGGGAATACATTCCTGTGGTTACAGAATATGGATCCCTGCAAATACGGTATTTACCGTTTGCATGCAGAGGAAGATTTGGAGAAGCGAACCTTGAGCCAGATTCCTGCAGAGGAAGTGGTAAATGCAGTCAGGGAAGTAGTGGATGTGAATGTATCCTTATCCCACGATGATTTGGTGAAGGAGACTGCTAAGGTGTTTGGTTTCAATCGCGTTACAGCAAGCATCGACCAGGTTGTGGGCATTGCAATTTCTTATGCGGAGCAGAGAGGTTTTGTGGAGATTTCCGAAGACGGTATGAAGGTGACGCAGAAGCAGTAGAATAAGAAAAGAGGAATAGATTTATATAATATAGAATGGAGAATGAGAGTCGTCAGCAATTGCTGGCGACTTTTTTATACAAGAGCTGCAAGAGTTAAAAATTGTAACTTTTGTCAAATGTATGCCGTTAATATTTAAAGTGGATACTGCAATAAAAATGTAGGTAGAAACCACAATATATTAATGTACGAAAGGAAGAAAGTTATGAAAAAGAAAAGAATGTTATGTGTGATTATGGCAATGTTATTGAGTGTTATTCCGATTATACATCCTATGATATTATATGCAGAAACAACGAATGGCGTGTATCCGTATACTCTCTTTGCGGCGTCAGAAGAAGCAGGAGCCATTACAGCAAATGCAAGTAATTTCTGTGTAAATGGCAGTGTGGCGACAAACGGAACGATTGCGGCAAGTGGAAACTTTAATGTAAATGGAATCCAAACGGAGTATGCAGGAGAAAATATGATATATATTCTTGCTAAAATTGAAAAACAATATTTTTTAGGAAATAATGTGAATGAAATTCAGGAAGATTACATTCTAGAAGAAACCAATATTAATATCAACCAGGCAACTGAGGTAAACGGAGATGTTAGTTTGACTGGAAATATTAACATTAACAATGCTTTTATGGCTATTGGTGATATTTTGTTTGATGGCGATGTAAAGAATTCTAATAATTCTGTTATCTTTTCAAAATATGGTAATATTGTAATTAACAGTCAGAATGTCAACTTAAATGGCTTAGTGTATGCACCTTTTGGAGAAGTGGTTGTTACCGGACAGAATCTTAATTTGAACAGCGTTATAATTATTGCTAATAAAATTACATTTAACTGTCCCAATGTAAATGCCAATACTAGCAATGAAATGGCAAAATTTGTTGGAAATGTTTCAGAAATATTTCACATTCCTTATTCCGAGTGGGGATATCTTCCAGATAGTGACGGAGATGGAATCCCAGATTTTATCAATGATTTTTCCAATTGGCAGTATCTGATTGATACGGATGGTGATTGGTTGCCAGACTGTATTGAAGAGTATTTGGGCAGTGATATAAATTTAGTGGATAGCGATGGGGATGAGCTGCCGGATGGGTATGAGTTCTTTATTGTAGGTACTGACCAGAATGTTTATGATACTTTGGGCGAAGGATTATCTGATGGAGAATATGATTTTGATGAAGATGGTTTGAGTAATATTAAGGAATATGAGATAGGAACTCATCCTTCGGAAGCTGACTGTGACAGTGATTGCTTAACAGATGGAGAAGAAGTAAATGTCTACGGTACTGATCCTTTGAAGGCTGATTCTGATGGTGAAGGTTTGCCAGATGGTGATGAAATTGTATTAGGAACTTCTCCTTTCCTTCAGGATACGGATGGGGATGCAATTCTTGATTGTGATGAGAAAATTATGCAGGAATATACGTACGAAACTGCAAAAGAGAATATGTATATTGAGGAAGTAAAGGTTACATTGAATGCCACCGGAAACGTGAAAAAAACAACATGGATTGAAGGTATGCGTGGTATGGACCCAATCTGTGAAGGTGTGGTTGGAATTGTGGATGAACCTTTCTCAATTGAGACCGAATCAGATTTTGATACTGCAACCATTTCGTTTAAGATGAACGTGGATGGTTTGGAAAATAAATCGGTGGAAGACTATATTATTTTATGGTATGATGAGGAAAATTATACATTTGTTGAAATGGACACAAAGTATGATATAAAAAATAGAATTCTTAGTACAGAAACCACACATTTTAGCAGGTATATGGTTGTTGATAAAATGGAATGGTTTGAAGCATGGAATATGGATTTAAACTATGCTGATTCAGATGATGAGAATTTAAATTGTTATACCGTTTTGGCGGTAGATTGTTCGGGAAGTATGAAGACATATGATCCTATTACTACTTATTTAGACTCATCTAATAAGTATGAGGTGAATGATTGTAAAAGATATGATGCGATACGTAATTATATTTTTGCCATGGATAAAGGTGATCAAACCGCAATTATTACTTTTGAAAGTTCAGCAGTTATAAAGTGTGAATTGACAGATGATAAATCAACTTTATATAGAGAGGCAGCCCAATTTTATAATTACGGTGGAACGAATTTTAATGTGGCGTTACGGGAGTCTTTGAATGTTTTAAATAATAGCACAGGTGAGGCTTGTAAGAAAATAGTACTTCTTTCGGATGGCCAATCTAATGCAGACAATTCCATCTTAGAAGATATCGTTGCCGCTGACATTAAGGTATACACGATTGGCTTGGGTAGCAGCAGTTATGATGCTGAATTACAGAGAATTGCAGATGTAACTGGTGGAGAGTTTTTCAAAGCCTATACGTCTGATGAGTTGGAAGGTATCTATGGGGATATCAGTGTAGGAATTAATACTATGGATGCGGATGGAGATAATCTGTATGATGTTTATGAGATTATAGGAATTCGCTTACAGAATGGTACAACAATTTTTACCGATCCGACTGATCCGGATAGTGATGATGATGGTTTGTTAGATGGCGAGGAAATCAATCCCGAAATGATACATAATGAGGTATATTATCCGACGGGAGTGCCATTAGAAAAAGATTATTTTGTTATGGTATCTGATCCGAATGAAGAAGATGGTGATTTTGATGGATATTCGGATCCGGATGAAATAGCAGGAGTGTTAAAGGATGATGAGACTCGATATGAGCCGTCAAATCCCTTAATATCGAATGTGAGGAGTGTAGAGATTTCCAATGATTATATAAAGATTGATACTCCAGATAATATGGATTATATGAATTATGGATATGGAGGAAGTCAAAGTTGGTTTTATGATGAAAACGACCCGGATAAAGATGACTTGACCAGTTTTCAGTTGCGAAAAGGTGGATGCGGAGTTATTGCAAGTTGTGATAATATTTTATATTTGCAGAAGTTTATGGGATTAAACTTGACAGATGTCAATACGACGGAAGAATATATTCCATACGAAGAATATAATGAGTTTGTAAGGCAATATTCAAAAGATTATTTGACGCCCATAGATGTGCAGACGCCGTTGATGCTTACTATGAAACATGCGGGTTATTATCCTTATGAAGATTTTAGTGAAACCGGGATTATGTTGTCAAACCTAATTACGAATAGTACAGGAACCTGGGGATGCCGTGTGAAAGATTTAAATAATTCTTTGAAAGATTATTTTACAGATAATAATTATACAGATATTGAAGTGGAAACATACGATGTTTTAGGAATTGGACAGCAAGAAATGGAAGGTATAATATGGAAATCAATCGAGAGTGATATACCTGTTATTATGCGTTCAAATTATTTTTCTGAAATTATAGCTACATATGGTGATGGGACGGAAAGTGATGAGTTTCAAACACATTTTTTCACTATTACGGGTATAAAAGTAGATAGTATTACTGGAGACACAAAACTTACCATATCAACATGGTCGCATTATGGAACTATTAGATTTAATTACTTTTTTGAAGAATCAACTTTTGGAAGCAAGATAATTATTATAAAAGTATAGAGGAGTAAATGGGTGGGGAAAAAATTAAAAAGAATATGTATCGTTTTATGTATTTTGTTAATTATTATTATTGGAATTTTAATCATATGGAATAATAATCAATCTCAAGAAAGTTTAATGTTTTATCTTCCGTATGAAAGTAGTTATGATACCGGTTGGCAATATAAACTGAGTGAAGATAATATTATTCAAGAGGTAGATGATATAGATTATGATATGATTTATGGACAAGATATTCAGTATTGGAGCTTTGAACCGGTAAATTCAGGGACAATTACAATATACTTTACTTATCGCTATGAATCTGCTGAAGTGCAGGAAGAATGTTTTTCTTTAACATATCTTGTTGATGAAGAAAGCAATATTGTAATGATATCAGATGATAATTTTGAAAATAGTCGGGTTGAAGTTTCGAAAGAGCCGCTGGAACTATTTTGGATAAAATGCAATCATTATTTTATGAAAGTATTTAAATTTATCATTGCATTTATATTAAGTCGTTTCTTTTAGTGGCTTGCATTACTAAATGCAAAAAAACAACTACGGTATATTTTTGAAACCGTAGTTGTTTTTTATGCAGGAGAAGGGACTTGAACCCTCATGTTGTTGCCAACACACGGACCTGAACCGTGCGCGTCTGCCATTCCGCCACTCCTGCGTTTTATTTTTTTAAAAAAACCGAAGAATAATCTTCGGTTTCTTAATGCGGGAAAAGGGACTTGAACCCTCACGTCGTTGCCAACACTAGATCCTTAGTCTAGCCTGTCTGCCAATTCCAGCATCCCCGCATATCTTATGGTAAGTAATGTTACTTATCTTTGCGACTTTTCAATATTAACAAAGCCGTGGGGAAAAGTCAAGGCATTTTTAAAAATAATTGTAAAAAATTGAAAAAACCAAGGCATCGAAACCAAGATGGCTTGAAAACTGATAAAATATAGAAAAACAGGTTATTTTAAGAAAGAATGTAGACAAAGAAGATTGAAAAAAGTAAAATGAGTGCGACAGAAGAACGATATTGCGTATAAAGTGTAATGACAAGTACTTTATTTGCATTGATGGAGAATCGTATGAAATATATGTTTCAAACCGGCATCATTTTTGCCGTCACCTTAATTGGTGAAATTTTATCTCAGGTAATTCCTTTGCCCGTACCCGGCAGTATATACGGCCTGGTGCTTTTATTTGTGTTGCTTTTAACGGGCATTTTGAAATTAAAACACGTGGAAGGCGCAGGAAGTTTCTTTTTGGTGATTCTGCCCTTTCTTTTTATATCCAATTGCGTAAGCCTTATGGATTCTATAAGCCTTCTGGGTGAGAATGTAGTTGTGATTTTGATTCTTACCGTTGTATCCACGCTGGTGGTTATGATTGTCACCGGTGGCGTGGCGCAGCTTTTTATCAATGGTAAGAAGAAAAAGGAACTTGCGATAAAAGAAAAGGAGGGAACTGTCAATGAATGAGTTTTTCTCTGAATCTTTATTGTTTGGATTTACCTTAAGCGTTGCGGCCTATGCGGTGGGCGTAGCCATACAGCAGAAGTTTAAGAAGGCTTTTTTAAGTCCCCTTATTATTGCGATGTTTTTAATCATTTTGATTCTGAAAGTGTTCAAAATCGATTATGAAACCTACGATTATGGGGCAAAATATATTACGTACTTTATCCAGCCGGCGACAGTGTGTCTTGCGATACCTTTGTACAAGCAGTTTGAAGTGCTGAAAAAGAACCCTGCGACTGTGGTGGTGTCCGTCTTGGCAGGTTGTATTGCGCACCTTTCGATTATGCTTGGAAGCTTTTATTGGCTGCAATTGGACGAGACCATAATCCGTTCACTAATATCAAAGTCCGTAACTTTGGCCTTTGCCCTGCCGATTACGGAGGAGCTGGGCGGAATCGGCGCTATCACCATCATCGGATTAACCATTGCCGGTATTCTTGGTGCAGTTGTAGGTCCCGGCCTTTTAAAAGCGTGTAAAATTACGGATCCCGTAGCACAGGGGCTTGGCATCGGTGCGGCATCACACGGTGTGGGCTGCGGACGCTTGGTAGAACTTGGTGAGGTTTACGCCGCTATGGGTACGGTAGCCGTCTCTGTAGCAGGCATTTTAACCGTTTTGCTTGTAAATATTGCAGTTATGTGGTTATGAAACTTTTTTAAAACAATAAGACTCTAATAGACAGAGGAGTTAAAAGGAGGTGAAAGCCTTGCAATCCTTTTCCGGAAAAGAAAAGACCAATGAAAAAATCGTGGAGGCGGTTTTACTGGAAAATTATGACAGATATTACCGCCTTGCATACAGTTATGTAAAAAACGAGGCCGATGCCGCTGATATTGTACAAAACGGTGCTTACAAAGCAATACGAAATAGTAAGTCCTTGCGGAATGTGGAGTTTGCAGGTACCTGGATTTATAGAATTATGTTGAACGAAATCTTTCGCTTCTGCAAAAAGAAGGGCCCCGTGGTTGTTTCGCTGGAAGACATTCCGGTGGAACAGGGGAAAGAAGATGTTTATGAAGACATAGATTTAAAAGAGGCACTGGATTCTTTGAATGCAGAAGACAAAGCAGTGATTCAGTTACGATTTTTTGAAGATAAATCATTAAATGAAATTGCAGAAATTCTTGGTGAGAATTTAAGCACCGTAAAAAGCAGGCTTTACCGAGGGCTACGTAAGCTGAAGCTGCAACTGGCGGAAGAATAAAGTTTGCCACAAAATGCAAATGTTGAAATGATTGAAAGTGCGACAACACTAATTACCTTAAAGTAATATTTTACAATAGAAAGGCAGGAAGCTTCGTGAGTAAGAAAGGTATCGAAGATTTGAAAAAAGAATATAAAGAGATTCGAATGTCCGAGGCGCAGGTGGATGCGTTTAAGCAGTCCATTGAAAAGGCAAAAAAGGATAACCGCAGAAGAAGTTCTTTGCGCGTATGGAAGAATGCCGGCACCATAGCCGCTGCGGTTTTAATTACTTTTATTATTTTACCGAATACGTCGGCAGGAGTAGCCCATGCTATGTCACAAATCCCTTTGATCGGCAATGTGGTTAAGGTGGTGACCTTCCGTGATTATCAGTACGACAGCGGTACGCAGATTGCGGATGTCAATGTGCCGAATCTGGAAGTGGAGGATACAGGGATTTCTCTTGCGCAAACAACGGATGAAGAAGGTGCAGCTTATGATGGCGAGACCGAAGAAACACTGCCCATCGCATTTAGTTTGAAAGAAAGCACCAGTGAAATTAATGCGGATATTGAGGCACTTACAGCGCAGATTATTGAAGAATTCGAAGCAGATGTAAAAATGCAAACCGGTGTAAAAGAGGTCATTGTGTCACATGAAACCGTAGCAACACCGGAGCAGTATTTTACGCTGAAATTAAGTCATTACGAAGCGTCAGCGGATGGCGTGGAAAATGTTTATTACTATACCATTGATTTGACCACGGGTGAGCGTATTACCTTAGCGGATTTGTTTGTAGAAGATGCTGACTATATATCTGTTATCAGCAAAGAAATTAAGCGTCAGATGAGAGAACAGATGGCTTCTGATGAAAATGTAGCATATTGGCTTGACGAAGAGATCGATGAGTGGAATTTCAAGGAAATTACCGGGGAGACGCAATTTTATATTAATGCAGATAATAAGTTGGTGATTAGTTTTAACGAGGGCGAAGTTGCACCGATGTATATGGGTGTGGTAAGTTTTGAAATGCCGGAAGAAGTGTTATCCGGAATCAGAAAATAATGTTAATATTATGTTTTTATAACGCTTAAATAATTAAAAGATTTAAAGAAGTTAAAAAGTTCATGAACTGCGCCGGTTTCGGGCTGGGATTGAACTTTTTTTCAATTGAAAGAAATTTGTTTAATAGTTAAATGTTTTTAAAAATTCTGTTTTTTATATTAAAACCATAAGTTAGTCTGACAATGGTATATTAGGTATGTATCCTCCTGGGATTGGAGGAAATATGCCTGATAAAGAAAGAAGAAAAGGAAAACATTTAACATTAACCGAACGGATGGAAATACAACAGGGGTTGCGTGAAGGATGCAGTTTTGTGGAGATTGCACTTCGAATCGGCTGCTCTCCGGATACCGTGTCCAAAGAAATCCGTAATCACCGCTATAAGAAAACACAGTTTTGTATTGCAAAACAGTATCGGAAACCAAACCGGTGTAAGTTTCGTGAAACCTGTAAAAGAAGAAAT
>JAGAQZ010000047.1 GCA_017622505.1 Lachnospiraceae bacterium | reverse complement strand
TTTTGTATGGGATGAAGACCATTACTTTATCCGTTGTTTTGATTTACAGAATATGCCGGATGAAGAAAAATGTGCAATTGTTGAAATCGATCATGAAGAAATGTTTGACTTGATTTATGATGCAGAAGAGAACGGTAAAACTTTGTGTAAGGATGATTTTGCACCTCATATGTGTGTTATTGCTGAAAATTTCTATGAATATTTAAATTGTATATTAGAAAGTTCATAATGTACAAAGGTATATGTATTAAAAAATCCGCAGTGTTTGTCGCTGTGGATTTTTTTCGTCACATTTACCAATTGTCAATCTCGAATCTCTTTTATACAATACATATACAAAGCATATTTTCTTTTAATATAAGTAGTTTCAACCTTATACATCTTCCGGCGATATCGCCGTTCTTCCTTTCTCTAAAAGGAGTTCTTAAACTTGTTTCCGAGAAGAATTTATGTCACAGCAAGAGTATACATATTCCAACACCGCGTTTTGCTGTATTTTACAATGGCAGTACGCAGAATGCCGGAACGAATAGAATATCGGTTGTCTGACCTGTTTCAAAAGAAGACGGATTATCCAGAGTTTGAATTGATTGTAACGGTATATAATATTAATCCCGGAATGAATGAAGAGTTATTAGAAGCTTGTCATTTGCTAAAAGAGTATATGTTATTTACTGCAAAGATTCGAGAAAACCGAAAGACAATGGACTTGCGGCTGGCAGTAAACAAGGCCGTTGAAGATTGTATTTGTAACGGAATTCTCGCCGAATTTTTAAAAGCACAACGTGCGGAGGTAACTGCTATGAGTGTTTTTGAGTATGATCACGAAAAGCATATGCGATTAATCAAGGAAGATGGGCGTGAAGAAGGACGCGTGGAAGGGCGTCGCGAAGGTCAGGAACGATTGCTTACACTATTGCAATATATGGAGGAAAATAATGAATTTCATCTTATAAGCAAACTGCATGATGAAGAATTCTTAGAAGAAATGTATCAAAAATATCAATTGTAAATTAAAATAGCATATTTATAAACAAGAAGTCGCTTGGGCGGCTTTTTTGTGTTTTTATACATTTTTATTATTTTTCAATCATATCTTGTACAAAACCATACAAGGAAATAATAATGAATCCGTCAAACCGAACCATAGAAGAGAAACTTGCTATTGTACAGCAACTCAGAAACAATTCAAATGCCGTTTCCGGCAACAAAATCATCACTAATTCTTATAAAGCAGGTAGCGGTATAAACACAAAACCAAACGCAGCAGCCCAATCACAAGAAGATAATAGCCATTTTCATACCTTTCTAATCATTCGACTTGTAATTTGTATAATAATTTTCGGCATATTTGCTTTTATCGGATATAAAAATCCTTCAATCACACAATACGTCAATACAATGATTACCACAGAAGAAAATGGAAATTTGATTGATTTTATGAGTCCTTTCACTTATACTTTACAAGAGAATAAGTAAAATACAGAGGTATGCATGAGACAATTAGCCTTATCAGATGAAATTTTAATGAAAATAGAGAAACCGGCGCGATACATCGGCCACGAAATTAACAGCATTGTAAAAGATAGAAATGCTGTTGATGTGCGGTTTTGTATGTGTTTCCCGGATGTATACGAAATCGGAATGAGCCATTTAGGCATTCAGATTCTGTACGATATGTTTAACAGCTTTGAAGATACCTGGTGCGAGCGTGTGTATTCGCCCTGGCCGGATTTGGATGCCATTATGCGTGAAGAGAAGATTCCCTTGTTTGCATTGGAAAGCCAGGAACCGGTTAAAAACATGGATTTCTTAGGGATTACACTGCAGTACGAGATGTGCTATACCAATATTTTGCAGATTTTGGACTTGGCAGGCATTCCCTTCATCAATGAAGAACGTACTTGGGAAGACCCGATTGTAATAGGAGGCGGTCCCTGCGCTTATAATCCGGAACCGATTGCGCCTTTCTTTGATCTTTTTTACATCGGAGAGGGTGAGACCCAATATCGTGCACTCTTGGATTTATATAAAAAAGACCGTGCTGCCGGCGTAAGCCGTGATGAATTTCTGCGTCACGCTACCAATATTCCGGGTATTTATGCACCCGCTTGTTATGAAGTAAGTTACGATGAACAAGGCATTATAAGCGAATTTAAGCCTAAATATGCGGATGTACCCGCAAAAGTACGTAAGGAAGTAGAAACAAACCTTTCTGACACCTATTATCCCGTAAAACCGGTAATTCCTTTTATCAAGTCTACCCAGGACAGGCTTGTTTTGGAAATTCAGCGCGGTTGTACCAGAGGATGCCGTTTCTGTCAGGCAGGACAGTTATATCGTCCGATTCGCGAGCGTGATGTGGAAGTATTAAAACAATATGCGAAGGAACTGATTGAGAATACGGGACACGAAGAGATTTCTTTAAGTTCCTTAAGTTCCAGCGATTACAGTCAGTTGGAAGAGTTGCTTTTATTCTTAATTGACGAATGTAGCAAGAAGAAGATTAACATTTCCCTGCCTTCTCTGCGAATTGATGCATTTTCACTGGATATTATGAGTAAAATCCAGGATGTGAAGAAGACAAGCTTAACTTTTGCACCGGAAGCAGGTACTCAGCGAATGAGAAATGTCATCAATAAAGGTTTGACCGAAGAAGTCATTCTTGATGGTGCTAAACTGGCCTTTGAAGGCGGTTGGAATAAAGTAAAATTATATTTCATGCTGGGACTTCCTTTGGAAACAGACGAAGATATTGCTGGTATCGGTGCACTTTGTAACGAAATTGCGAAGGTTTACTATGAAACCGTCCCCAAGGAAAAGAGAAACGGTCGTGTACAGATTACGGCAAGTACGTCCTTCTTTATTCCCAAGCCTTTTACGCCGTTCCAATGGGCACCTATGAATTCACAGGCCGACTTCCGTGAAAAAGCCTATAAAACCCGTCAGGGCATTATCAGTCAGTTAAACCAGAAGAGTATTAAATACAACTGGCATGATACGGATGTTTCGGTTTTGGAAGGTGTTTTTGCCCGCGGTGACAGACGTATTGCAAAGGTTATTTTGGATGCATACAAGTCAGGCTGTGTTTTTGATGCCTGGAACGAGTATTTCCACTATGATAAGTGGCTGGAAGCATTTGATAAAAACGGTTTAAGCATCGAATTTTACAACGAAAGAGAACGAAGCACAGATGAAATTCTTCCTTGGGATTTTATCGACATTGGTGTTACCAAGGCGTTCTTAAAACGCGAATGGGAGCGTGCGCAGAAGGGCGAAGTTACCCCTAACTGTAAAGAGAAGTGCCAGGGTTGCGGTGCAGCTGTCTATGGCAGCGGTAAGTTCTGCTTTGAATAACGCCGAAATTATAACAAAGTTCGTATAAGTATATATTTACGAGCTTTCCAGTATTAAATGTGAAAAGAGGAACACATGAAGTTAAGAATTAAGTTTTCCAAGAAAGGCCCCTTGCGTTTCATTGGTCACTTGGATATTATGAGATATTTTCAGAAGGCAATCCGCCGAAGTGATATAGATATTGCCTATTCTACAGGATTTAGCCCGCATCAGATTATGTCTTTTGCGGCACCGTTAGGCGTTGGCGTGGAAAGCGAAGGCGAATACTTTGATATTGAAGCGAATTCTGTTACTACCGCAGAAGATATGATTGCCCGTTTAAACGCCGAAATGGCCGAAGGAATGACCATTACCGGTATGAGAATCTTACCTGATAACGCCAAGAATGCTATGGCGTCGGTTAAGGCCGCATCTTATCGTTTGAACTGGAAAGAGGGCTATTCGCCTGAATATAGCCTTTCTAAAGCAGTTTCCGAGTTTCTTTCAAAAGAAGAAGTGCTTTATACCAAACAAACTGCCAAAAGTGTAATCGAACGCAATCTAAAAGAAGCTGTATATGAGTTAAAAGCAGCGGATGAACGCACAGTTTATATGCTTGTAGATGCCAGCAGCGCAGGCAATGTAAAGCCCGGTGCAGTTATCGAGTGCTTAGCAGGCTTTTATGGAAAGACTTATGACGCGAATGCAATTCAGGTAACAAGAGAGGATACGTTCACAGATGCGCCAAATGGCGAAGGCTTTATTTCACTTGGGGAAGTTGGAGAAAACTTTTAATAATATACTCAGATAATGAGTTTATATTTTCGATATTTGAATTTATAACAATCACTTTTAAGGAATGTAATCATGATTAAACCTTCACCCAAAAATCAAGACGGAAAGCTTTATCAGGACCTGCCGGACAAGGCAAGTTTTGTTTTGGTGCGCAGAAAAGGCAAGATTCATGGTTGTTTTATACAAAATAACAAGCTTATGCGCCTGACAACCGATAATGAAAACGGCCGAATGGAGGGTACAATTTGCATTGCCAAAGTAATGGATATTGTCCCCAATATTAATGCTGCATTTCTTCGTGTTTATGGTGAGCGTAAGTGTTTTATTAAATTGGACGATTTGCAAAACGGACATAACTTAAGCCGCCCCGGCAAGAATTTCGCCCAAGGGGACAATGTTTTAGTAGAAATCATGAAAGAGCCTTCAAAAGGAAAAGAAGCATCCGCAACCTGTAATATTCGCTTGGAAGGTAAGTTTTGTGTAGCATCTTTTGGTTCCGGTAATATTTTATATTCTCATAAAATCACATCGGAACGACGTGATGCATTAAAACAAGAGCTTTCAAACGCCGGTTTCATACCACAAAACGGTATACAAATCATTATTCGTACCGAAGCAGATAATACTTCGGTAACTGCTGATGAAATTACAAAAGAAGCCGATGTGCTTGGTACGCAGCTGATGGAATTTCTTGAAAAAGCGAAACATCGCAGTGATTACTCTGTAATTCGTGGAGTAACGCCAAAGTATTTGGAATTTATTCGGTCAATATCCAAAAAGAAGGATATTATTTTAGATAAAATTCTAACAGACGACAAAGCAATTTTTGAAGAAGCAAAGCAGTATTTAGCAGAACAATTGCCGGAAATGGCAGAAAAGCTGCATTTTTATGAGGATTGTCTGGTTCCGCTTAATGTTTTATACGGATTGGAAGGGAAGTTGTCAGAAGCATTATCTGATAAAGTCTGGTTAAAATGCGGTGGTTTTCTTTATATAGAGCCCACACAGGCATTAACCGTCATTGATGTAAATTCCGGAAAATACGATAAAAAATCAGAGCGTGAAGAAACTTATTTTCAGGTAAATATGGAAGCTGCAGAAGAGATAGCAACACAGATTTTTGTGCGGAATTTGACCGGAATTATTGTGGTTGATTTCATAAATATGGCACAAAAAGAACACAAAGATAAATTATTGAAAGCGCTTACAGAATTTTTGCAAAAAGATGACAATCCGTGCAAGGTTTTAGGCTTTACAAGGCTTGGTTTGGTGGAAATTACCCGTAAAAAAACAGACAAAACAATTTATGAGCAAATTTTAGTATAATATTGCTAAAAAAGACTTGAAAAATGTACGTTTTATTGGTATTATACTTATAAATCGTGCTTTGCGTAATTTATGCGATTATGCCGTTTTCCTTTGAAAGCGGATTTTTTATCGCTTGAATTGAAATAGCATAGATGTGTATAAAGGGAACGAAAGGGAGGTTATT
>JAGAQZ010000046.1 GCA_017622505.1 Lachnospiraceae bacterium | reverse complement strand
TGACATTCTGCGTACGGGTATCCGCGAAAAAACGGTGACTGCTTTGGCGGAGAATAAGTGCATGTTTGATGAAAGCAGACAGTGCAATAATTGTTTCCAATGCATCGGCAGAATTGAGAAGAAACCTGTGGCGGAACTGACTGTTTTCGAAACGGAGAAACTGTTGGAGTATAAAATGCTTCACCTGGACAGCGATGATTTTATGGAGAGGATGAACCAGTGTTTCCGCAGGAATTCCGGGCAGAGAGACCAATTAATTACCCAGATGAACGTGGATTTGTCGGCACTTATGGATGTGGAAGTGGTGCGGTATCGTGAGAACAGCGAACGACCGGAGTCCATTCACGATATGAGTGAAGGTATGAAGAGTATTTATATTTTATCGTTGTTGGAAGCTTATATGCTGGAAGAAGAGAAACTTCCTTGTATTCTTATGATGGAAGATCCGGAGCTGTTTCTGCACCCTGAACTTCAGAAGACCGCCAGTGAGACCTTGTATAAATTATCGGAGAAGAATCAGGTGATTTTCTCAACACACTCGCCTACTATGATTTTTAACTTTAGTAAGAAGCATATCAAGCAGGTGCAGTTGAATGAAGATGGCGGACCTGTCATTCGTGAGCAGAATGATATCGGAAGGATTTTGGATGACTTGGGATTCAGCGCCAATGATTTTATGAATGTAAGCTTTGTATTTATTGTGGAAGGAAAGCAGGACAGAAACCGCCTGCCTTTGCTTCTTAATAAATATTATTCGGAAGTTTACGACGGTGAAGGTAACCTACAGCGTATTGCAATTGTGGCGACCAACAGCTGTACCAACATTCGGACCTACGCTAATTTGAAATATATGAATCAGTTATACTTGAAGGACCACTTCTTAATGATTCGTGACGGCGACGGTAAGGATGCCAAAGAGTTAAAAGAACAGCTGTGCACCTACTATGCAAACCGAGAAAAACAGGATACAGGTGCGTTGCCCAGAGTACAAGAGAAGAATGTATTAATTCTGAAATATTACTCCTTCGAGAATTATTTCTTAAATCCGAAGGTGATGGCGAAGATTGGTGTTATTGAAAGCGAAGAAGCCTTTTATGATATCCTGTTTGAGAAGTATGAGTTGTATTTGCACCGTATAAAGAGTTTTGTGCGAATGCGTGAGAAGACCGGCATCGAAATCCGGTCAAAGGAAGACATTAAGCGTCATTTGGAGACGATTTTAATTTATGGTCGTGGCCACAATTTGTTTGATATCTTTTATGGAAGATATCGTGGTGAGAAGGAGAATGAAATCCTGAAGAAGTACATTGACGTGGCGGACCGGAATACGTTCAAGGATATTCTGGATACCATTGACTCGTTTATGTTTTTTGACAGTAGGAAGATTGAAGGGAAATAGGCATGAGCTATCCACGGATGTTTAGAGAGCATTCGTGGGTCGTTTATTTATGTTGTTCATAAAAATTCTACGGTTATATTCGTATATTTTTTTTGACTATACATATTATCAATGATATAATGTATAGATTGAAGTTTGCGCTTTTTTGGGTGCTGACGGTTGAGAGAATAAATCGGAGAAGAACTTATTTTATGAAAAGAATTATTGACTTGTTTTTAAGTATTATCGGTCTTTTTGTGTTGTCTCCACTTTTTTTTGTTTTGATTATATGGATTAAACTTGATTCTAAAGGACCGGTGTTGTTTAAACAAAAGAGGGTGGGAATTCACAAAAAGCATTTTAATATTTTAAAATTCAGAACGATGAAAATTGATACACCAAAGGATACACCGACGCATTTGTTGAAAGATCCGGAACAGTATATTACAAGAGCCGGCAGGTTTTTAAGAAAGACAAGCTTGGACGAGCTGCCTCAAATTTTTAATATTATCAAAGGTGATATGGCGATTGTAGGTCCGCGACCGGCGCTTTGGAATCAGTATGATTTGATTGAAGAGCGTGATAAATATGGTGCCAATGATATCAGACCGGGCTTAACGGGATGGGCGCAGGTAAACGGAAGAGATGAGTTAGAAATTCCTGTTAAGGCAGCGTTGGATGGTGAATACGTCAAGAATATGAGTTTTGCGATGGATATAAAGTGTATTTTTAAAACTGTAATTCAGGTATTCACTCACGAAGGCGTAGTAGAGGGCGGAACCGGGAGTATGAATAATAGCGAGTCAAATCTGTAATTTGTTGTTTGAGAAAGGATAAACTAATGCAACGTTTGTTAAAATACGTTCTTTCAAAGCGAACTATGTATATATTGTGTTTTGTGGCATTAAATATCATTGAATTGCTCCGAAGCGGGCCTTCCGGCGTTGTGTGGTATGTGGCGAATAATTGCACGGGAATTGCTATGATGTTTCTTGTGTTAAGCGGATATAAGTTAAAGAATTTTATGACTGCTACAAATTATGTGTGGACTGCATTGTGTGTCGCTTTTATGATTTTTTTACCATTTCACTGGCGAAATCATATCGGTGAGTATTTATTGTGGCAGGTTGAAACAGCAGTATTTAATGTATGGTGGATTTTTATTGTTGCAAAATATCAATTGAGTTGTATTTTTATAGAAAAATCGCTAAAGGTTAATTTTAATATTACTTCTGTTGTTTGGATTGCAATGATGTCGCTTATGGTATTAAGTGTAAACGAATATCGTGTATGGCCACTATGGTTTCTGTTTATGTTTGGCATATTTTACCTAACGCCCTATACGAGTGAAGACAGGGAACTTCTGTGGAGCAGTATGATTGATGGTAATATTATTGGTTTTTTTATTTTGCAAATTTATGCATATGGCTTACGTCCGTATGATACTTTAAGATATTCAGGATATGCCAGTAATTGCAATGTTGCAGCATTATACTACTTAGTGATTTATGTTATGTGCTTATGTAAGTTGCATCAACTTGAAATGAAGAAATCCAAGCGCGGTTGGAAGATATTTTATCTTTTAGGTGCAGGCGGTATGCTGTCTTTTCAATTTCTGACGATGGGAAGAACCGCTTGGATTATTTCTATTGTGGTAACGTTGCTTTATGGATTGATTGTAGTTAAAAGGCTTTGGAATAAAAGTTGGAAACAGGTAATTGTAAGGGGGATAATTATTGTTGCATTTATGGTTGTTACATTTTTGCCTGTTTTTTACACGTGTCGTTGGCTACCCACCTTATCTCCCGGACGTGTTTGGTATGAGGCAGAATATCATAATGATGACTTGATTCATAGTGGTGATCCTGCAACTTCCGAGAAATATACGGATTTAGATGAGTTTTTAGAATCGGTATTTGGTCGTATTGCGTATACGTTAAAAATGTTTCAGGTAAAAGATCCTTTTGCAATGACAGTATATGCAACGGATGGATATGAGAAGACAGAGTTATTAGAGCCTGAATGGTTAACAGATCCGGGTACACGTATTCGCTTGTCTATATATAAGGCATATTTAGGAAACCTGAAATGGTTTGGACATAAACAACAGGAGGGGATGTATCAAATCGGCGATTTGGATTATGTTTCATGGCACGGACATAATCTTTGGATTCACATTGCCTATTATTACGGCATACCTGTAGGAATATTGTTGATTGCGATTACCGTTTTGTTATTCCGGGATAGTTATAAGAAAATTGAAAACCATAAGGATAAATGGTATTGTATTATCCCATTTTTTACATGTGTTGCTTTTTTTGGATATGGAATTATGGAAGCTGTTTGGTATGTTGGACATATTTTGTTTTTCTTAATCTTTTTTGTACAATTGCCAATGAATTCGGAACCTAGTAAAAAGAGTAAAGAGGATTAAAGAGTGAAGAAAACAACGGCATTTTTAAAGATACCTATGAATAGAATTTTTTTGCTGCTGCTACTTGATGTTATGTCTATAGTAGCGGTATCTTTTGGTGCATTATTTCTCAGATTTGAATTCGACTTCAATGCAATAATTCCTATGTTTTTGGAGAATTATGTGGACATTGTGCCATTTACGATATTAAGTACAATTTTCTTTTTTTGGATATTTAAATTATATAAAAGTGTATGGAGATATGCCAGCACTACGGAAATGGTTAATATTGGGATGGCAACTACTTGTGCAGCGATTGTGCAGACGATTTTTTGCTATGCTACAAATAATTTGATGCCCAGAAGTTATTATGTTCTGTATTGGTTTTTCCTTTTTGCGGCAGTTTGTGTGATTCGTTTTAGTTACAGAGCACTGCGTATTGTAATGGCAAAAAGGCGAGATACAGAAAAAGGTATTAAAAAGACGAATGTTATGGTGATTGGTGCCGGTGCGGCAGGAAATGCAATATTAAAAGAAATTGAAACCAGTCTTTTTATACATTTGAAAGTAAAGTGTATTATTGACGACCATGAGGGGTGTCATGGAAAGATTATGCGTGGGGTGCCTATTGTCGGAGGTCGTGACAAAATTATGGAAGCTTGCGTGAGATATGACATTGGCGAAATTATTTTTGCAATACCATCTGCCAGCACAAAGGAAAGAAAAGATATTCTTGAAATATGTAAAGAAACAGGCTGTAAGTTACGTGCATTACCCGGAATTTATCAGTTGATTAACGGTGAAGTCTCTGTTGCTAAGTTAAAAGATGTTGAAATTGAAGATTTGCTGGGCAGAGAGCCTGTTAAAATCAATATCGACGAAGTGGTTGGTTATGTAAGTGATAAAGTAATTATGGTCACCGGTGGCGGCGGCTCCATAGGTAGTGAGTTGTGTCGTCAAATTGCAGCACATAATCCCAAGAAATTAGTAATTGTAGATATATACGAGAATAATGCGTATGATATTCAGCAGGAATTAAAGCATAAATATCCAAAGTTGGATTTGCAGGTATTGATTGCTTCTGTACGTAATACCAAAAGAATGGATTCGATATTCGAAGAATACCGACCGAATATTGTGTATCATGCAGCGGCACATAAGCATGTTCCGTTGATGGAAGACAGTCCTAATGAAGCGGTAAAAAATAATGTGTTCGGAACATACAAAACGGCCCAGGCGGCGGCAAAATATGGTGTTGATAAATTTGTCTTGATTTCAACGGATAAAGCCGTAAATCCTACTAATGTAATGGGTGCTACAAAACGAATCTGCGAAATGGTGATACAGATGATGAATGGAGTATCAAACACGAATTTTGTAGCGGTTCGTTTTGGCAATGTACTTGGAAGCAATGGTAGTGTTATTCCTCTGTTTAAGAAACAAATTATGGAGGGTGGTCCGGTTACCGTTACACACCCTGAAATTATCCGATATTTTATGACAATTCCGGAAGCAGTTTCTCTTGTTTTACAGGCGGGCGCATATGCCAAGGGTGGAGAAATTTTTGTGCTGAATATGGGTGAGCCGGTTAAAATTCTGGATCTGGCAAAGAATCTGATTAAATTATCCGGTTATAAAGTCGGAGAGGATATTGAAATTGAATTTACGGGACTTAGACCAGGCGAGAAGATGTATGAAGAACTTCTGATGAATGAGGAAGGTTTAACAAAAACTGCCAACGAAATGATTTATATAGGAAGGCCTATAGAGTTTGACGCTACTGAGTTTAAAGCACAGTTGGATGAGTTAGAGCAGATGGCAGTTTCGGAAAGCGAAGATATTAAGTCAATGATTTGTAAAATAGTGCCCACATATCAGAGAAAGGATATTAAGTAGAAACTGTAATGAAAAAGGTACTAATTACCGGTGCAAATAGTTATATCGGTACTTCATTTGATAATTGGATAAAGGAAAATGCGCCGCATATTCAAGTCGATACCGTGGATATGATAGGAGAAAGCTGGAAAACTGCAGATTTTAGTTCCTATGATGCTGTGTTTCATGTGGCGGGAATTGCGCACGCTGATGTGGGAAAGGTAACGGAGGAACAGAAATTACTGTATTACAGGGTAAACGCCGGATTAACGGAAGAATGTGCCAAAAAAGCCAAAGCAGAAGGCGTAAAACAGTTTGTTTTTATGAGTAGCATTATTGTATATGGTGAAAGCGCAGGAATAGGGCGGGAGCGTGTGATTACGCAAGATACACCGCTTACACCGGCTAATTTTTATGGTGATAGTAAAGTAAAGGCTGAAGAAGCCATTCTTCCTTTGACGGATGATGATTTTAAAGTCGTGATTCTAAGACCGCCGATGATTTATGGTAAGGGGTCTAAAGGAAATTATCCTTTGCTATCTAAGTTTGCAAAGAAATTGCCGCTGTTTCCCAATGTGCATAATCAGAGAAGTATGTTGTATGTGGGAAATTTGTGTAAGTTTATAGCTTGTGTGATCGAAAGAGAAGAAAGCGGTATTTTTTATCCGCAGAATAAGGAATATGTGAACACCGGTGAAATGGTAAAACAGATTGCGTCTGTGCAAGGTAAGAAGATATGGATTACCGGCATATTTAATCCGGCACTTAAGCTTATGGGTAAACTTGGAGGTAAACCGGGAGGAATTGTAAATAAGGCGTTTGGTAATCTCGTTTATGATCAAGCGATGAGTGAATATGATTTCGAATATAGGATTTATAATTTGGAAGAGTCTATTCGATTGACAGAAGCAGATTAGTTTAGAGTGAATTTTTTCTGTTTGATGATGAAAACAGTGTAGATGGTTACATTGGAGTAGAGGAATATATGAAGAAACACATACTTGTGATTTCACAATATTTTTATCCGGAGAATTTTCGTATCAATGATATTTGTAAAGAATGGGTAAAGCGGGGGTATGAAGTGACGGTTGTTACCGGCATTCCTAATTATCCGCAAGGAAAATTCTTTAATGGATACGGATTGTTTAAAAAGAGAAAAGAAGAATATGAAGGTGTGCATATCATACGCCTACCCATTATTTCCAGGGGAAAGGGAAGCGTACGACTTGCATTAAATTATTTTTCGTTTGTTTGGTCAGGATTGTTATGGAAGACCTTTACAAGAATAAAAGCAGACAAGGTGTTTGTTTTTGAAGTATCACCGATGACACAGGCATTGGTAGGTGTATGGTATGCCAAGAGAAGGAAGATTCCATGTAGTATTTACGTGCAGGATTTGTGGCCTGAGAATGTAGAAGTGGTTACCGGAATTCATAATCAAAAGATACTTGGTGCTATTGATAAGATGGTAAATTATATATACCGAAATTGTAATCTGATTCTGGCGACATCGCCTTCTTTTGTTAAAAGATTAGAGGAGAGAACCTCTGTGTTTGATGCGGAAGGGAAAAGTAAGGTAAAGTATTGGCCACAGTATGCGGAAGAGTTTTATAAGCCTGTGCCTAAGAAAGACTTAGAAGATTTAAAGATAAGCGATAGGTTCAGAATTGTATTTACCGGAAATGTCGGATATGCACAGGGATTGGATATTTTACCTAAAACTGCGGAACTTTTGAAGCAACAAGAGGTGTCCTGCGAATTTGTTATTGTGGGCGACGGAAGATATATGGAAGAATTTCGGAAGGAAATTGCAAACAGAAATGTGGAAGATATGTTTGTGCTTCTTGGAAGAAAGAAACCGGAGGAAATTCCGGGATATCTGGCGTTGTGTGATGCGGCGTTTATTTCTTTTGCGGACAACCCACTGTTCGAAATGACGATTCCGGCAAAGCTGCAGTCTTATATGGCGTGTGGAATGCCGATTATAGCTGTAGCAAGTGGGGAGACGAAGCGGATTATTGAGAACGCGCAATGTGGCAGTTGCTGCGAATTTGGTGATGTTGAGAAACTTTTAAATATCATAGTACAGATAAAAAATGATTCGAAAGGTTTATTATTGGAATTATCAAATAATGCTATGAAATATTGTAATATTAATTATCAAAAAGATTATTTGATGGATATGTTACAAAATGGTTTCAAATTATAGTGGAGATAAGTATATGAGAGAATATCAAGTTTGTTCTAATTGTGTTATGGACACATCCGACTCGAAGATTGTTTTTGATGAAAAGGGAATTTGTGATCATTGCCATAATTATTATGAAAATATTGTTCCTAATTGGCATCCTGATGAAATTGGTGCACAAGAACTTAAACAGATTGTGGAGAAGATTAAGAAAGATGGAAACGGAAAGGAATATGATTGTATTATCGGTTTGAGTGGTGGGGTAGACAGTTCATATCTTGCTTACTATGCCGTAAGAAAATTGGGATTAAGACCATTATTTTTTTCATGCGATACCGGTTGGAATTTAAATGTGGCGGTGGAAAATGTGAAGAAAATTGTTACCGGGTTACAGCAACCTTTGTATGAAGAGATAGTTGATTTAGAGGAAATGAGAGATTTGCAACTTGCATTTTTTAAGTCGCAAGTCCCTTATCAGGATTTACCACAAGATCATGTGATTTTTGCATCTTTATATAATTATGCAGCGAAACACGGAATAAAATATGTTTTAACCGGTGGTAATAATTCTACAGAATGCGTGAGGGAACCAAATGAATGGGTTTACAATAACGATGTTAAAATGATTAAGGATATTCATAAAAAGTATGGTAAAATAAAACTAAAAACATTACCGATGTGCGGTATGTTTAAATATCGTCTTTACTATCGTTATTTCAAAGGGATGAAGGTTATCAAACCCTTGGATCTGATTCCATATACTAAGAAAGATGCTATCGAAACCTTGCAAAGAGAGTTTGGCTGGGAACCGTATGCCAATAAGCATTTCGAAAGTGTGTTTACTAGATTTTATGAAGGATACTGGCTTGTGAAAAAATTTGGATATGATAAGAGAAGAGCGCATTTTTCGAGTCTTATATTAACGAAACAGCTTGGTAGAGATGATGCACTCGATATCCTTAAAAATCCACCATACGATGAAAAAACAGCTATGGAGGACATGGAATATATCTCTGCAAAACTTGGTGTTAGTAAAGAAGAATTTTTGGAGATTATGTCGGGCGAAAACAAGACATATAAAGACTATAAAAATAGCGCGGGTATGATTAATCTCGCCATAAAGATAGCGCATATTGTAGGAATGGAAAAAAGACAGTATAGATAGAAAATGGATAGAAAAGATTAGTATATCGGAGGAAGTATATGCTGGTATATTACTGGTATAAAATATTAAAAAAGCTAAGGGGAAGAGCAATAAAAAACAGTAAGATTGATAGAAAAGCAAAAGTAGAAGCCGGAAGTGTCTTTTTATCGTCTTCTATGAAAAAATACTCTTATTGCGGATATGATTGTCAGTTTGTAAATGTAGAAGTTGGGGCATTTTGTTCCATATCCAATAATGTAGTTATTGGAGGTGGAAATCATCCGCTTAACTGGGTATCTACTTCGCCGGCATTTTATAAAGGGAGAGACAGTATTTCCAAAAGACTGGCTACTTTAGAATACGATTCAAGTGACGCACATACCATAATTGGCAATGATGTATGGATTGGAAATGGTGTATTGATTAAGCCTGGAGTTATTATCGGTGATGGTGCTGTATTAGGAATGGGTAGTGTAGTCACTAAGGATGTTGAACCTTATACAATTGTTGGGGGGAATCCGGCAAAGGTAATTAGAAAACGTTTTGATGATGAAACAATTCAAAAATTGCTTGCAATAAAATGGTGGGAGTGGGAAGATGATAAAATTTTATCGTATAGCAAATATTTTAATGATACAAATGAATTGTTGTCAAAATTGGAGGAATAGATGTTTAGGTTGATCGAAAAATGGGATAATATAGCGTGGCTTATTTATAATCTTTTGGCAATGTTGAAATATATTTTTGTTGACAAATTTAAATATAAAAAGATATTGAAAAAAAATACGGCTTTAAAAGATATTCACAAAGGTGAGCGTTGTTTTATTGTGCTAAATGGTCCCTCTATAAAAAATTTAGATTTATCTAAATTAAAGACTGAAAAAACTATTTGTTCGAACTATTTTTATCTTTCTGATTATTATGATGTTGTACAACCTAATTATTATTGTATTTGTGATTCAGACACTTTTAATGATGACAGAATATATCAAGTACACGAGATAATAAAAAAAGGGAAGGATATAAAGTATATATTTAATAAAAAGGCAATGTCTAAATTGACGAATGAAGAGAAGGAGAATACGTATTTTGTATATGGAATGCATATGCCTACTTTATTTAGAGTGCGTGATAATTTGGCAAGTATCTCATCTTCATTCATAAATGTTGGAATGTTTTGTATGCTTTGCGCAATGTATATGGGATTTCAGGATATTTATGTGCTTGGTAATGATTTTGCACCAGGGGCAGGACTTACACATTGCTATGGAAAAACCGAATTGGAGGAAAAAGTAAATAAAGTATATCAGGAGAATAATCGTGTGAATCTGTGTACTTTTTATTGGTGTTACTATCTTGCGCATTTGCAAAATTTCTATATAGCAAGGGCGGCAAAAAAGCGAGGCGTTAATATTTACAACGTAAATAAAGAAAGTTACATTCGTTCCTTTGAGTTTGCGGATTATGATGAATTGTTTACAGATAATTGATAAGTTCGTTGGAGAGTATATATGGATGACAGAATTATAAGAGTTTCAATTATAGTACCTGTATTTAATGCAGAGAAAACTTTAAGTAGGTGCATTGATTCTTTGATTTCACAGTCGTTAAAGGAGAAGGAAATTATTCTTGCAGATGACGTTTCATCAGACGGTAGTGAAAAGATCATTGATGCTTATTGCGAAAAATATCCGGATATTGTGCGTAAGGTAAAAATGTCACAAAATACAAAGGGTTCAGGAGTAATCAACAAGGGAGTAGAGGTTGCTTTGGGCGAATTTGTGATGGTTGTCGATAACGATGATTATTTACAACCGCAGGCACTTGAAAAAATGATTGCGGTGGCAGATAAGGAACAGGCTGATGTGGTAGACTGTTATTTCAGATGGGTTGATGAAGAAGAGAATACTCTTCGAATTGAAGAGGGCAATACGAAAGAACAAATCGGTAGGATTGATGATGAAAAAAGAAAGGGTTTGTTTGTAAATCCGGGACGAAGACTCTCTAAAATTATTAAGCGGCAGTTGATTATAGAGAATGAGTTGGGCTATCCGGAAAATGTATGTTACGGAGATAACTATTTTATGGAACTTTTAATGGGATATGTTTCATATATAGCTAAGGTAGAAGAACCGTTGTATAACTATTTTGTTAGTACCGGTTCGATTACAAGAAAATATAATAATCCTATTACATATGACAGAGTAAAATCAGCGGAACTGATATTGGAAGAAACTAAAAAAAGAGGCTTTTTTGAAAAATATCAAGAAGAAATAGAATTTCGTTTTGTAGAGTTGTTTTATGTGAATTCCGTACCGGTATTTTTGGCAAAGTTTAAGCCGGCCGAGATAAATGAATTAAAGAGATTAAGAAAGTATATAAAAGATAATTTCCCCCGATATAGGAAAAATAAGTATTTTAGACAGCGGGTTACAAGACTGTATCGGATAATATCGAAGTTAAATGATATCTCTCCAAGATTAGCAATTATGGCTTTTGGAATTATAAATTGCGGTCTTGTTAAAAAAATAGTTAAAGCAAGGAAATAGAAGTATGCAACGTATAGGAATTGTTGGAACTGCCAATATTGCTGACAGCAGATTTTTGCCGGCGCTGAAACAATGTGACAAATTTGAATATATAGGTTTAGCCGGACGAAATCAAATTAAGGTAGATGAGTTTGTAAAAAAACATGGTGGTAAGTCTTTTTATGGATACGATACAATTATTAGTCGTGATATAACAGACAGTTTGTATTTACCGTTACCACCGGCTTTGCATTATGAGTGGGGAAGGAAATGTCTTGAAAAAGATATTCATGTATTTATGGAAAAGCCGTTTGCAACATGTTTTCAGGAAACATATGAATTAATAGAACTTGCAAGAAAAAACAGAATAGTTTTATACGAAAATTATATGTTTTTATATCATAAGCAATTGGCTGTGATCAAAGAGATATTGTTTGAGAAAAAACTGTTGGGAGACTTACGTCTTATCCGCATTAACTTTGCTTTTCCACACAAATCAGCTGATGATTTTCGATATAACAAACAAATGGGTGGCGGCGCTTTACTGGATTGTGGCGGGTATACAGCGCGGCTTGCTATGGAATTATTAGATGATAAGATTGAAGTGAAAACAGCAAACTTAAATCTAAGTAATATACACAATGTTGATTTATTTGGAAGTGCTACATTGCAGGATAAAAATGGTCTTGTGGCGCAGCTGGCATTTGGTATGGATAACGGATATAAATGCGAGTTAGAAGTCGTGGGTCAAAAAGGTTGGCTTAAAACGGGAAGAATTTTTACGGCACCACCGGAATTGGATGTGGAAATTGCGCTATCAGTGGATAATGAAAATCAAAAGATCGTTGTGGAGCGGGATAATCAGTTTTTAAATTCTATTCATACGTTTTATAGTTTATTGGAAGATGATGAAAAACGTGAAGGTATGTACACAGATATTTTAAATATTTCGAAATTGGTGGAAGAGATTCGTTTGAAGGGATTGTAAATGTTATGAAAAGTGCAATAGTGACAGGGGCCAATGGATTTATCGGTGGAGCAGTATGTCGGGAACTTTTGAAGCAAGGAATGGAAGTTACAGCAGTTGTACGAAATAAAGAAAGCTTGGCATATCTTGCAGAATATGACAATTTAAAGATTGTAGAAGCACAGCTTACGGAATATTTGAATATAGAGGATAAAATGCCATATGAAACAGACGTGTTTTATCATTTTGCGTGGGAAGGGGCTTATGGGCCGATTTTAGGTGAGTATAAACAACAGATCAAGGATATTGAGTATACCTGCGATGCAATTACCCTTGCAAGTAGAATTGGCTGCAAAAAGTTTATTATGGCAGGAACAATCAATGAATTAGAATTGTTGCAGTTTTTTCATGCAGAAGAGAATGTGCCGAGAAAAGCTTGTATATATGGTATTTCAAAATTGGCCTGTGATTTTATGTGTAAAACGTTGGCAGCGGATTTGGGAATAATGTTTAATGTAGCAATTATTGGTAGTTGTTTCGGTCCGGGAGACCATTCCAGAAGAATTCATAATTCGGTAATTTTAAAATTATTGGAAGGGAAGGCACCTACCTTAGTTAGCGGAGACACTATGCACGATTGGATATATATAGATGATGTGGCCAAAATGTTTGTTTGCGTGGGTAAAAAAAGTGTCAATATGAAAAATTATTATTTGGGTCATAAGTCGCTTAGACGTTTACAGGAAATTGTTGAAGATGTAAGGGATGAAATTAATCCTCAGGTTTCTTTGAAATTTGGAGAAATTCAATCTTCCTTTGCAATTGATTATTCTTTGGTGGACTTAAACGCAGTATATGAAGATTGCGATTTTGAAATTTGTGATGATTTTAAAGATAATATCAGAAAAACGGCAGAGTGGTTAAAACAACAAGAAGGATTATAGAATGAATAATAAACAGCTGGTAGAAGACTGGATTGAATCTTGGGCTGATGTCACAGGAAATGTAAATAGCATACAGGACATACTTGATTGGGTTTTTTCAATACGTCAGAGAACTTATGTCAGTATCCGGGAAGATACTATGAAAAAAGATGATTTTTGGTATTATGATGAGAAGAATGGAAAGATCACTAATCGAAAAAACAGTTTTTTTTCTATTATGGGTATCAGAAAATATGAGAATGGTAATATGGTTTCTGAGCAACCTATTATTTATCAGCCGGAAATAGGATATTTAGGGATTATTTGTAAAAAAATCAACGGAAAGCTGAATTTATTAATGCAGGCTAAAATTGAACCGGGTAATGTGAATTGTGTGCAGATATCGCCGACAATTCAAGCAACAAAAAGCAATTTTACCCAGGTACATGGTGGAAAACTTCCGCTATATTTTGAATATTTTGATAAGGCAGATGATTATCATATTATTTATGATCAGATTCAGTCAGAACAGTCATCGAGATTTTTGAAGAAGAGAAATAGGAATATTATTATTTTAGTAGATGAAGATGTGCCTGTTTATGAAAATTATATGTGGATGACGCTTGGCCAGGTTAAAAAACTGATGCGTTACGATAATTTGATAAATATGGATACGAGAACAGTAATATCAGGTATACCATTGTCCGGATTTCATTTTGAGGAGAAACAACTTGAAAAGTTGAAAGAATATTTTAAAGACAAGACTTTTTTTGAATCTATTTTTTCAGCAGAAACTATTGATGATTTGCCGCTTGTGTATCATCAAATCAATAATTATAAGATGTTTCATAATGATATAGTAGAAGAAATACCGCTATTTGAATTAAAGCAATGGAAAATGGATGAAAAGGGATTAGATTGTATTGAAGAAGCTGATTTTTGTGTAAAATACTATGATATTTCTATTGAAGGTAGAGAGGTCAATCAGTGGAAACAGCCATTATTTAAGGCGTTAGGAAATGCACTGTTTGGCTTGCTTATTAAGCGTACCGACAAAGGGATGAAATTCTTGGTGCGAATTAGAGCGGAAATAGGTTCTTTTGATAAAATGGAACTAGCACCAAGTATTCAGTGGGAACCTACACATAAGGCAGATAATGATGATATTGTTGAGAGATTTTTCAGAGAAAAGTATATGAATCAGCAAGGGATTATTTTGGATGTGGTTTTGTCGGAAGAAGGCGGAAGATTTTATCAGGAACAAAACCGAAATATCATGCTTATGGTAGATGATGATGAACTTCGGGAAGTTCCTACGGATTATATATGGGTGAGTTATAGTACGTTAAATATGCTTGTGCAGATAAATAATTGTTTAAATATACAGCTACGTAATCTTTTAAGTACATTTGAATTGTAAAAGGTTTAGGAAAATATGAGCGTTACGAATAAAGTGACCAATGGTATTAAGTGGCAGATGCTGGAAAGAATTTTGACTGCAGTTGTTCAGTTTGTTATTTCGGTAGTACTTGCTAGACTGGTTTTACCGGATGAATATGGGATTATTTCTCTGGTAACTGTTTTTGTGACTTTGGCAGATCTGTTGGTCACATCGGGGTTTGGTACGGCATTAATACAAAAAAAGAATATAGATGATTCAGATGTAAATACTGTTTTTACATTTAGTACAATAGTGGCAATTGGTGTATGGTTATTGTTATTTTTTACGTCGCCGTTTGTAGCAGACTTTTATGGAATACCTGTCATTACAACTGTACTTCGTGTTTATGCATTGATTATTTGGCCTAGTGCAATCGGAGGTCTTTTGCGGTCATTATACATGAGAGAGTTGAAGTTTAAGGCGCTGTTCTTGGTATCAGCTATACCGATGGTTGTATCAGGTGTTGTGGGTGTCGTAGTGGCATTGTACGGAGGTGGTGTATATGCATTAGTAATACAGAATCTGGTCAATGCTTACGGTGCTTTGATTCTGGTATGGTGCATTAGTAAAAGAAAATTACGACTTCGATATTGCAAAGAACGAATTGCCGAATTATGGAAGTATAGTTGGAAACTTTTAATTGCAAATATAGCAGATGTGGCATACAAAAACATCTATACTTTGTGTATTCCAAAGTTTTATAACGATAGAGTGTTAGGGTTCTATTCTTATGGAAGGCAGATACCTAATGTTATTTTTGGTACATTTAATAGTGCTATGGTAGCGTCTATGTTTCCTGTTTTTGCAAGAAAACAGGAAGATATTTCTGATTTGAAAGGGTGTCTTCGAAAAACAATCCGCTCATGCAATTTCTTTTATTTTCCAATTATGATAGGAATTACGGCATTGGCAAGGTCAATTATTATTATTTTGTTAGGAAAAGAATGGATAGAATCAGCTTGGTATTTGCAGTTCTTTTGTATTGTATATGGTTTACATCATATTCAAAATTTAAATTTTCAAGCAATTTCGGCATGTGGGAAAAGTGATGTTTTCTTAAAATATGAAATGATGAAAAAGATTGTAGGAATTGTGATTTTAGCTGTTACGTTACCTCTTGGAATAGAATGGGTTATGTGGGGACAGGTTGCAAACATAACGATTGCAGTCTTAATGAATATTTATCCAAATAAAAAATGGTTACAGTATAAACTGGGAGAACAAATAAGGGATATTGTTCCTTATGTAATTATTGTAATGTTTATGTTTCTTGCCGTAAAGGGATGTGGTATACTGTTAGAGAATATGAATTTCTATTTATGTACGGTATTACAAGTGTTAGTCGGTATTATGTCCTATATGTTGGCAGCTTGGATATTTAGAATAGAGGAATTGAAAGAAACTTGGAATATAATAAAAAGCAAGATAAAAAATAGAGATTGAAAGAAGGTAAATTATGTTTACAGGCAAAACACTTTTAATTACCGGGGGGACAGGATCCTTTGGTAATGCAGTATTAAACAGATTTTTGGCAACAGATATCGGAGAAATCCGTATTTTCTCACGTGATGAATTAAAACAGGACGATATGCGTCATTTTTATCAGCGTGAGTTTCCGGAATACAGCAACAAGCTGAAATTCTATATTGGAGATGTACGTGACAAACAGAGTATTGACAAAGCTATGCGAGGTGTGGATTATATTTTTCATGCGGCTGCATTAAAGCAGGTTCCCTCTTGTGAGTTCTTTCCTATTGAAGCAGTGAAAACCAATGTTTTGGGTACAGAGAATCTTTTACAGTCTGCCATTGACCATGGTGTAAAGAAAGTCATCTGTCTTTCGACAGATAAGGCTGCATATCCTGTGAACGCTATGGGAACTTCCAAGGCTATGATGGAAAAAGTAATTGTAGCAAAGGCACGTACCGTAGATCCGGAAGAAACCTCTATTTGTTGTACCAGATACGGAAATGTACTTTGTTCCCGTGGTTCAGTGGTACCTCTTTTTATTAGCCAGATTAAGGAAGGTAAACCACTTACTATTACAGAGCCTTCTATGACCCGATTTGTCATGACTTTAGAAGAGGCAGTAGAACTTGTGGTATATGCTTTCCAGAATGCAGACAGTGGCGATATCATGGTGCAGAAAGCACCGGCTTGTACCATTGAAGTGTTAGCGCAGGCAGTCAAAGAAATTTTTGGTTCTGAAGAAGAAACCAAAATTATCGGTATCCGTCATGGTGAGAAAATGTATGAAACACTTCTTACAAATGAGGAATGTGCAAACGCTATTGACATGGGTAATTTCTATCGCGTTCCTGCAGACAAGCGTGGGTTAAATTACGATAAGTATTTTACGGATGGCAATTTGAAAAGAGTGGAATTGTCTGAATTTAATTCGAATAATACAGAACTTATGGATATAGAGCAGGTAAAAGAAAAGTTATTGACGCTTTCTTATGTCCGGAATGAATTAAAAGACTGGAAAAATTAGCAGACAGCAGGAGTTATAAATGAAGGTACTGGTTACAGGTGCAAATGGTTTCATTGGTAAAAACTTAATAACAGAACTTGAGCGAAGAGAAAATATTACGGTTTTGCCATTTGATATAGATACAGAACCATCAGTTCTTGATGAGTATTGCAAGGATTGTGATTTCGTGTACAATCTGGCAGGGGTAAATCGTCCGGAAAAAGTTGAAGAATATATGGAAGGTAACTTTGGTTTTGCTACTACATTGGTGGATGCTTTAAAAAAACATCAAAACACCTGTCCGATTATGAACTCTTCTTCTATTCAGGCTACATTGGAGAATCCTTACGGAAAGAGTAAAAAAGCCGGTGAGGATATGTTGTATGCATACGGCAAGGAAGTCGGAGCTAATATTTATATTTACCGTTTCCCCAATGTATTCGGAAAGTGGTGCAGACCTAACTATAATAGTGCGGTTGCTACCTTTTGTCATAATATTGCAAATGACTTACCGATTCAAGTCAATGACAGAAGTACCTTGATGCGATTGGTGTATATTGATGATGTAATGGAGGAACTTTTGCAGGCATTGGACGGACATCCCCATGTGAATTCGGACGGCTATTGTTATGTGCCGGTGGTTCATGAGGCTACTCTTGGTGAAATAGTAAATTTATTATACAGTTTTAAAGAAAGTCGTAGAAATTTAGTGGTGCCGGATGTGACCCCAAATGGTTTCGAAAAGAAACTTTACAGTACGTATTTAAGCTATTTACCTACGGATAAGTTTGCTTATCCGCTTGTAATGCATGAGGATGAGAGAGGCAGTTTTACTGAAATACTTAAAAGTGTGGCTTGCGGTCAGGTTTCCATTAATGTTTCTAAACCGGGAATTACCAAAGGGAATCATTGGCATCATACCAAAAATGAGAAATTTATCGTTGTCAGCGGACAGGGGACAATTCGTTTCCGTAAGCATGGCAGTGATGAAATTATAGAGTATAAAGTCAGTGGAGAAAAACTTGAGGTGCTCGATATTCCAACAGGCTATACCCACTCCATAACAAACGAAGGCGACACCGATATGGTAACTCTTATGTGGTGTAACGAGTGTTTTAATCCGGGCAAGCCGGACACGATATACGAAAAAGTAGACGATTAGGGAGAAAACTATGAAAAAATTAAAGGTTATGACAGTTATCGGCACAAGACCTGAAATTATCAGATTATCTGAAGTCATCAAAAAGTGTGATAAATATTTTGAACAGGTTTTGGTGCATACCGGTCAAAACTATGATTATACATTAAATCAGATTTTTTTTGAAGATTTGGGACTTAGACAGCCGGATTATTATCTGGATGCGGTAGGTAGTGATCTTGGAGAAACGATTGGTAATATTATTGCAAAGAGTTATAAGCTGATAAATGAAGTGAAACCTGATGCGTTCCTTGTACTTGGAGACACAAATTCGGCGTTAGCTGCAATTTCTGCCAAGCGACTGAAAGTGCCCATTTTTCATATGGAAGCCGGAAATCGTTGTTTTGATGAGAATCTTCCGGAAGAGACAAACCGCCGTATTGTAGATCATATTGCGGATGTGAATCTTTGTTACAGTGAGCATGCCAGAAGGTATCTCAATGCGGAAGGTACCGCGAAGGAGCGTACTTACGTAACAGGTTCGCCTATGGCAGAAGTACTTACTTCCAATATTGACAAAATTATGGCAAGCACCGTTCTTGAAAAATTAGGTCTTGAAAAAGGCAAATATATTCTTTTATCGGCGCATAGAGAAGAGAATATTGATAATGAGAAGAATTTCTTTGCGTTGATGGAAGCAGTAAATCAGATGGCAGAAACTTATCAAATGCCTATTATTTACAGTACGCATCCCCGAAGTAAGAAATTTATTGAATTGAGAGGCTTCCAATTCCATCCTCTGGTGAGAAGCCTTGAACCTTTTGGTTTTTCGGATTATAATCATTTGCAGATGAATGCATTCTGCGTGGTTTCTGATAGTGGAACATTGCCGGAAGAAGCTTCTTATTTCAATGCGAAAGGGCATCCGTTCCCAGCGGTTTGTATACGCACATCCACAGAAAGACCGGAAGCAATTGACAAGGGTAATTTTATATTGGGTAGTATTACAACGTATTATGTACTTCAGGCAGTTGATATGGCTACTGCAATGAATGAAGTAGGAGATTTTGGTGTAGAAGTGCCTAATTATGCGGATGAGAATGTAAGTACTAAGGTCGTTAAAATTATTCAAAGTTATACAGGTATTGTTAACAAGATGGTCTGGAGAAAAGAATCATAATTATAAAGGAAGGCAATAAAGTATTATTATGGAAAAATTAGCAATTTTTGGTGGTACACCGATTAGAGAAAATCCGATTTATTATGGTAGACAGTATATTGATCAAGATGATGTAGATGCTGTTGTTGCTACATTAATGAGTAATTTAATAACATGTGGTCCGAAGGTCGAAGCATTGGAGCATAAATTATGTGAAATTACAGGCGCTAAATATGCGGTAGTGGTATCTAATGGAACTGCAGCACTTCATCTTGCGGCAATGGCAGCAGGTATCGGAGAAGGCGACGAAGTGATTGTAAGTTCCATTACATTTGCGGCTTCATCCAATTGTGTATTATATTGTGGAGGAAAACCTGTATTTGCAGATATTAAGTCTGACACCTATAATATTGATCCGGAGTCAATAAAGAAGTTGATTACACCCAAAACAAAGGCTGTTGTGGCGGTTGACTTTACAGGTCAAGCTGCGGAATTAAATGAAATTCGTAAGATTTGTCAAGAAAATAATCTTATTTTGATTGAAGATGCAGCACATTCTTTGGGGACGATTTATGACGGTCAGCCTGTTGGCAGTATTGCCGATATGACTACTTTCAGCTTTCATCCTGTGAAGACTGTAACCGGTGGTGAAGGTGGTGCAATTACTACCAATGACGAAGAATTATTCCGTAAGCTTCGTTTATTGCGCACGCATGGTATTACAAGAAATGCTTCAGAAATGGCACATCCCACAGATGATCCTTGGTATCAGGAACAGATTTGTCTTGGTTATAATTATCGTATGACCGATTTTCAGGCAGCATTGATTATTAGCCAGTTAAATAAGCTGCCTGCTTTTTCCAAGAGAAGAAAAGAGATTGTGAAGAAGTATGATGAAGCTTTTTGCAAGATGCCGGAGATTAAAGTACAGAGAGAGATTCCGGAATCGGATACCACAAGACATTTGTATATTCTTCGTTTGGATTTGGACAGATTAAGTTGTACCAGAAGAGAGTTTTTTGATGCTTTAAATGCGGAGAATACAGTACCTCAGGTACATTATCTTCCTGTGTATTGGCATTCATATTATGAGAAACTTGGTTATAAGAAGGGACTTTGTCCCAATGCGGAGAGCTACTATGAAGAATCCATGAGTATTCCTTTGTATTATTCGTTGACAGATGAGGATGTGGAAGATGTAATTGCGGCTGTAAAGAAAGTCGTTGCATATTACAAGAAATAACTTAAAATCATAGTGTTTTAGAGAGCGTTTCGAATCGAAATGCTCTCTTTTTTTTATAAAATTACTCTTTTTTATTGTAGTTTCTTACGAGATATTTGTACCGGAAAAGAAGAAAATATAAGGAATTCTCCTTAATTGTTAATTGAAATGCAACCCTTTTGTTTTCTTTTTCTTTTAAATTTATGAATAAAATATATTTGCCGGATGGTTGCGTCCCGGCTTACAAAAAGATTGTTATCCTTTCGATAGCAGTCTTTTTTGTTGTTATGTTGGATT
>JAGAQZ010000045.1 GCA_017622505.1 Lachnospiraceae bacterium | reverse complement strand
TGCAACCGGACTTGTAAAAGAAATTTATCACCCTAACTACGTTGCAAAACGTATGGAAATCGGTGCAGTTATGGGTGCAGCACCCAGACGTAACGTTATCCGTGAGAATTCCGATCCCGGCGATATCATCATTTTACTTGGTGGTCGTACAGGCCGTGACGGTTGTGGCGGTGCTACCGGTTCTTCCAAGGTGCACACAGTTTCTTCTATTGAGACCTGTGGCGCGGAAGTACAGAAGGGTAATCCTCCTACAGAGCGTAAAATCCAGAGATTATTCCGTAGAGCGGAAGTCAGCAAGTTAATCAAGAAGTGTAATGACTTCGGTGCCGGCGGTGTTTCTGTAGCAATCGGTGAGTTGGCTGATGGTCTTAGAGTAGAACTTGATAAGGTTCCTAAGAAGTATGAAGGTCTTGACGGTACAGAATTGTCTATTTCCGAATCACAGGAAAGAATGGCAGTAGTGGTTGACCCTAAGGATGTAGATGCATTCCTTGCATATGCTGCAGAAGAAAACTTAGAGGCAGTTTGCGTGGCAACCGTAACCGAAGAAAAGCGCCTTGTGCTTGTATGGCGTGGTAAGGAAATCGTTAACATTAAGCGTTCATTCCTTGATACCAACGGTGCTCATCAGTCTACCAAGGTAGCTGTAGATATGCCGGATGAAAAGGACAATTATTTCAATAAAATTGCCTGCGATGCAGTAGCAGATGCAGTGGCAAACGGAGACGCAAAGAAAGCATGGATTGAAAGCGTTCATGATTTGAATACCTGTTCCCAGAAGGGTCTTGTGGAAATGTTTGACTCTTCCATCGGCGCAGGTACAGTGCTTATGCCTTACGGCGGTAAGCATCAGTTGACAGAGACACAGACCATGGTAGCTAAAGTACCCGTTCTTGGCGGTAAGTCTGATGCGGTAACTATGATGAGCTATGGTTTTAACCCTTATTTATCAAGCTGGAGCCCTTACCATGGTGCAGTTTATGCAGTAACTGAATCTATGGCTAAGATTGTGGCAGCAGGCGGTGATTACAAAAAGATTCGTTTCACGTTCCAGGAATACTTCCGTCGTATGACAGAGGATCCCTACAGATGGAGCCAGCCTTTTGCAGCATTGCTTGGTGCATATGATGCACAGATGGGTTACGGACTTCCTTCCATCGGCGGTAAGGACAGTATGTCCGGTACTTTCCAGGATATCGACGTACCTCCTACATTGGTATCTTTCGCAGTGGATGTTGCGAAGTCACAGGATGTTATTACTCCTGAACTTAAGAAAGCAGGCAATAAGCTTGTAAAATTCGCTATTGAGAAGGATGAATATGACGTTCCCAAGTATGATAAGGTTATGGCACTTTATGATGCAATTCATAGTATGATGCAGGCAGGAATTGTTGAATCTGCATATGCATTGGATGCTTATGGTTTGGTACCTGCAGTAAGTAAAATGGCCTTTGGTAACGGACTTGGCGTAGCGATGGATGATTCTTTGGAATTACCGGCATTATTCGCAAATGAATTAGGCAACATCATTGTTGAAGTTGCACCCGAAAACGTAGCAAAGATTACTTGTGACTATACATTGGTTGGTATCGTAACAGAAGGTGACTTCTCTTACAAGGGAACCATAATTTCACATGCTGAAATTTTAGATTCCTTTAAGTCTAAATTGGAGAAAGTATTCCCCAGCCGTGTAACTTTTGATGATACTAAGATTGATATTCCTGAATACAATGCAAAGGATATCTATATTTGCAAGAATAAGGTTGCAAAACCTCACGTATTCATTCCGGTAATGCCCGGAACCAACTGCGAATACGACAGTACAGCAGCTTTTGAGCGTGCAGGAGCAACCGTAACAACAGGAATTTTCCGAAACTTAAGCGCAAGCGACATCAGAGAGTCTGTTGATATGTACGTAAAAGAAATTGCTAAGGCGCAGATTATCATGTTCCCCGGCGGTTTCTCCGCAGGTGATGAGCCTGACGGTAGTGCGAAGTTCTTTGCAACAGCATTCCAGAATGAAGCATTAAAAGAAGCTGTTATGAAGCTTTTGAACGAAAGAGATGGTTTGGCATTGGGTATCTGTAACGGTTTCCAGGCACTCATTAAGTTAGGTCTTGTACCTTTCGGTGAGATTGTGGGCCAGACAGAAGATTCACCTACATTGACATTCAACACCATTAACCGCCACATCTCTAAGATGGCTTATACAAAGGTTGTTTCTAACAAGTCACCCTGGTTACAGCTTGCAGAGGTTGGCAAGACTTATACAAGCCCTGCTTCCCACGGTGAAGGCCGTTTCGTAGCACCTAAGGCTTGGATTGAGAAGTTGGCTGCTAACGGACAGATTGCAACCCAGTATGCAGATCCTGACGGAAATATAAGTATGGATGAAGAATACAATATCAACGGTTCTTATGCATCCATCGAAGGTATTACATCACCTGACGGCAGATGCTTCGGTAAGATGGCTCATGCAGAACGTCGTGGCGACGGTGTGGCAATCAACATCTACGGTGAGCAGGATCTTAAGATTTTTGAATCCGGTGTGAAGTATTTTATGTAATGTAAAATATGTGAATCAGAAGATATGCGATTGTAACATATGAAATAGTATAAAATGTAGAAATTATAAAAGAAAAGAGGTAATGCAGAGTTGCATTACCTCTTTTTGATACTTATTTTATTTCTGAGATTTCATAAATTATTGTATCGTTTTATCACCGGAGTTGTTTTTCTTTGGTTTGGTTTTTAATAACTGATAAACTTCTTTTAAAATCATTTTAAATTCCTGATATTCTTCAGCTGTCATCTTAGCAGGCGCGTAAAGCGACTTCTCAAGAAGACGGAAGAGTTCTTCAATTTCTTTCTTTTGGTCTGCGGTAATACCAAGCGGTGCAAGAATATCTTTAATATGCTGACACAATTCATCCGGTAACGGATTCGGGTTATCAAAGGCTTTCTTTGCTTTTACCTTACGACAAAGTTCCGTATAATCCTGATATATCAATTCAGCATATTTTTCTTCTTTTAACAGTCGATGATTCTTATATAATTTCCACAAATAACGTCCTAAGAAGAATAGGCCGATGAGACCGGTAACAACACTTATCATAATAATAAAAGGTGTTGCGGAGGTTTTAAAAGAGAAGTTCAACAATGATAAATCATCTCTTTCAAAATCTTCGGCGTTATATTCTTCGCCAATCACATTATTCATCGGAAGCGGTGTCGCAAATAAATTATCAAAAATTCCGCCAAAATCAAAGTTAATAGGTGTTTCATCCATAAAGTCGGGCGGTGTCATTTCAAAGGGAACGAAACCGTATCCTTCTAAGTAAATTTCTACCCAGGCATGGGCCTGCGCATCAGTAACATTAACGGTTAAAACACCTTCTTCGGTAACCTGATTGGGACCCTGGTACCATTCGTCATAGTTTGCATCTACACCCTGACCTTCTGACATGGTAGATAAGGGAATACAGTATCCTTCCACATATCGTGCAGGGATTCCCATGGTACGTAACAACATTGTGGCAGAAGCAGCAAAATGGGCACATACGCCACGTTTTTGAGAAGTTAAAAAGTACTCTACAAAGTCTTGACGATAGGGAGTGGTTCCCGGTGACATAGTGTAGTCAAAGTCAGCAACATAATGTTCATAAATTGCCTGTGCCACTGCAAGGCGGTAAGCATTGATATCTTCCGGTTCCACAGGAACGTCAGTAAATTCGCCGGAAACAATTCCGGGGAATTCCTGTTCTGCGCAATAGCTTTCCAAAGTGGGACGAATTTCTTCCGGTATTTGTAAGCAAAACTGATTTACATATAAGTCATAGTATTCCGGTAGAACATAGGCTTCTACATTTTCATCATAATGTCCCAGGTAGGGGGCATAGCTGACAGTCAAGACTTTTTGTGATTCGGAATTATTGGAAGTAATACAATCTTCAACCGAAGAAAAGTAGGGTAAAAAGGTTTCATCACCGGTATCCACACAAACGATTTCCATTTTACCAAACGATGGAGTTTCCGGTGCATATTGTGCATCGTACGAGGCAATGGTGTCTTTGTTCATGTAGACCAAAGAATCAGTGGATACATTATTATAGGACTGTAAAATATCTTCCGGGATAGCGTTCAATGCATCCGGATAAGTGCTTAAATACGTATGTTCCGTCCAAAGATTTCCTGCGTAATGACTTCCGGTAAAACCTTTCAAATAAACGGTTTCATACGAATACGGTGCAAAGGTTACGGTAAGGTCTGTTTCAAAGTCGGGGCGGATAGAGCTGACACCACCCAAGCGTCCGTTATTCAATCCACCGGTAGAATCGTAGCGGTTTAATAAGCCGGTAAAACCGCTTTGTACAAAAGTTTTGACATATTCATCGGTAGTTTTCTTGATTTCGTTGGTGGGCTGTTCCGGCACTTCCGAATAATAGGAATTATAAAATCCAAGACCGACAATCGTAGCAAATGCAAGAGAGAAGAGCAAGGTCAGTAATGTTCCTTTTGCACTGCTTTGATAGGTGTAGGTGGTAGTTTTCTTTCTGCGGAAACGCATGTATTCCGGCGTGTGCTTGCCTTTTACCTGCATTTTAAAATGCCTGCTCGCCTGTTGGAGGCCAACGCAGATATATACGGCAACTAACATCATTACACAATAAAGAGGAGGCCTTTTTTCGATATAAAAGGCAATTTCCAGGAACGGGAAAGTGATTAGAATGGTTTCTAACAGGTTCATATAACCGGAAATTGTTACATTTAAAAGAATTGCCAGGAAAGCACCGATTAGAATCATAACCACCGTTACCGTCAGATATCGGTTAGTTATAAGCTCCTGCGCTTCTCGTAAAGAAAGTAACCTGAAATAATCGGAATATTCTTCATACACGATGTTTGTTATGGCCTGGAAACCGGAGTTTGCGTATGGGTAGTAGCGAACCAGTTCATAGGTAAATCCAAACAGGAGTGCAAAATACCCGATGTAAAAAACAATTTTGCGGATATAAAGGAATGATGCAAACAATGATATAAAAAGCAAAAACAGTGTAACAACCGTGGCGTTATAAGGAATATCGAAGGCTTCCACCGTGCCGACTACAGTACCGTAGCATGCCAAAAAGACCATCAGTCCGCGTAGCATACAGATGGCAAAGCGCTTCAAACCGTCTTCATTGTGGACAGTCCCCACATATAAGCCGTTTTGTGCCAGTTCTTTAGTTTTGCTTCTTTTTTCAAGAAAAGGTGGCATGATATACTCCAATCGCTGGTTGATTTAAGTTTCTTTATGCCTTAAAGTTTAGGAATGAATTGAATTTGTATTATGTCAACCAATAATAGTCTCGCTGTCAATTCGCTTTAATTCAGTACCGCAAATTTGCAGAATGACTGCAGATTTCTGCGCAGAAGCAAAATATGCTTCTTTTGCTTCATCAGTTCCTTCGTACAAAGGCATATAAAAGAAGTGAATCAATGTTTCCATGATTTGACTTTCTTCCGTAATCAAAAAGTAAGAGAATTCGCAGGCTGCAGCATTGTAGAGACAGACTTCGTATCGTTCTTCGCGTTTCCAAAGCTGTTCCATTACGGAACGCAGTACAATGGCAGTATCCTGAATTCGTTCTTTGTCACATTCCGGTAATACCACGAGTGAAAGAATAGTGGTATGAGCCATTTCTTTTACCAAAAGATCGTCTAACTTGGCGGACAGCTTCCAGTGGATTCGCTGTAAACGGTCGCCCGGACGATATTCGCGGATTTCTTTAATATCGGATGATAAATTACCTTTGTGATCGGATTCCGTAAATTCTTCCAATCCGTCGCTTACAGGGGCGGTAGAAGGTAATGCTACGTCCGTTGTTGCGGGCATAACCGGAACCTGCATTTTCAAAGGCAGGGGTATTTCTTTGGTTATGAAATGTAAGTAATCCGAAACATACAGTGCTTTTGCTTCCAGGGAAAGCATACCGCAAATCGCGGTTTCTACCGGTATTTGGATGCGGTTTTTCTTCCGTGGCAGAAGGGGAAGCGAAAGTTTGTGTACTACATCATTCGGTTTATAAAAGTTCTGAAGTTTAAAGTCAAAAATACAAGCAAAAAGCGGGAAAAACGAATTGTTTTCACATTCCAGAACAAAGGGAACCGTATTTCCGTTTTCAACAGAAACCACTTCGCTGTAAATATTCACTTTTATTTTGGAAATTGCAAGATGAAAGAACCAAATACTCAAAGCGGGTAATATAATCAAAAGAAATAAAAGCATCAAAAGAAAGGGCTGCTCAAAAATTATAATGCAGGCCCAGAGAATCAGAATTCCCAAAATATATCCTATGATGCTAAACCAGTGCTTTTTCAATATTTTTCCCTTCCTACTAAAGAAGATTTAATTTGTGTGTTTTTTGCCTATGTGAAAACAATATCCGTATTAACAAAAGCGTCTTATGCCTTGGGAAGCGGAATACTTTCAAAGGCCTGTTTTAAAGCATCGCTTACGGAAATACCGCTTGCTTTGGCTTTGGTAGATAAAATAACACGATGATTTGCCACATATTCAAATACGTCGCGGAAATCTTCGGGAACTACGTAATCGCGGTCATTATAAAAGGCGTGCGCCTTAGCCATTTTCATAAGGGCAATGCTGCCGCGGGGGCTTAATCCCAAAGCAAAAAGATCCGGATTACGGGTGGCTTCCGTTAAGGAAACCGCATATTCGTATAAACCGTCCGAAACGTGGGTTTCGGAAACCTTCTGCTGGAACTCAAGGAGTTCATCACGATTGATGGCTGCTTCCATATGACGAATGGTGCTGTGGGAGTCACCTTTTAAAATATTGATTGCGCTTTCGTGATTGGGATATCCCATGGAAAGGCGAATCATAAAGCGGTCCAATTGGGAATCCGGTAATTTCTGGGTTCCGGATGCACCGATGGGATTTTGTGTGGCAATAACAAAGAAAGGCGTGGGTAAATCCCTTGTCACACCGTCAACAGTAACATGTCCTTCTTCCATTACTTCCAAAAGCGCAGACTGTGTCTTGGGTGAAGTACGGTTGATTTCGTCCGCGAGAAACAGATTGGCATATACCGCACCTTCGTGGAAAGTAAAATTGCCAGTGTTCTTGTCATACATATTAAAACCGGTCAAATCACTGGGGAGAACGTCCGGGGTAAACTGCACACGCTTGTAATCCAAAGACAGAACTTTGGCCAATGCGGTAACCAGGGTTGTTTTACCTACACCGGGGATATCTTCCAACAAAATATGGCCGCCTGCAAGCAGTGCGCAGATAACGGCATCAATGATATCATCCTTTCCGTGAATTGCGGTACGGATGGTGTTTTTAATTTCAGAAGTTTTTGAAACGGTTGACATTTGTGTGTTCCTTTCTTCAAATGATTTTTGTAAAAATATCGTCAAGTCTAATAATACTATTTTTTTGCTTTTTATGCAATGTTTATCCGTACTTTGCTACAAACTTCGGGTATGTCTTTTATCCTTGAAGAAACGTGTAAAATGGTTGTTTGCTTTTCTTTTATGTGATATACTTTCAATAAGTATGCGCAGAAGGAGGAGACAAGATGAGCCAGAATAGGAAATTAAATACGGTTACTGCCAAAATTCTTATGACGGGTCTTGGTATCCTTGTGGGATGTCTGTTGGCATGCAGTATTCATTTGGTTACCGTGGGTAAAATTTGTGAGCGGAATGCGGAAGAGGCGTTACTGGGTCATATGCAGGTGGCCTTAGAGGTAATCAATAACGAGGTGGAAGAGCAGAAGGAAGTTACGCAGGCTTGCGCGGATGCAATTTTGTACAACAGGGATAATAAAGGGCCGGTCTCTATTATGTGGGACTGTATGAAAGAATACGAAGGTTATGAATTTTATCTGGCAACGCCGGACGGAATTACACATTATGCCAACGGTATTCATGAGGCAGACGGTGCGTACGAACAGTTGTCAGTGATACATAATTATGAATATACCAATGATTTTATCTGTATAACACAGGAAGGTCATAATGTAAAAGGCGAGCATTTATCCTATTGGGTTGGGGTTTATCAGCTTCAGTTGGAAGGCTATGATAAGCCTTGTCTTTTAATGAGCCGAAGACCGAATCAGGACATTTTTGATGATGAATGTTTCTCGTATTTAAGTGATTTGGGTGTATGCAGCATTATTACCAAAGACGGCGTTGTGGTGACTGCGGATGATAATTACGTACGCGAAATGGGATTGGGACATGATTTTTTTCACAGTTTGGAAGAATACAGTAACGGTAGTGAAAACAGCGAGAAGCAGATTAACAGAATGCAGACTTCATTATCGACGGCAACGGAAGGAACTATTGAAATTAAGTCTGATGAAGGACGAAATGTTTTTGTGGCATATCAGGAAATTCATGGAACAAGAGATCGTTTCCTTACGGTAGTGTATCATGAAGATCTTCTTTTTGATATGATACAGCCTGTGTTGTTCAGAAGTTTCTTACTTTGGGTAATTATTCTGGTTATTATGTTATGTACCATTGGATATGTTTGGTCCCAGGCAAGAAATGCCCAGAAGTATGTAGAACGTCTGGCTTTCGTGGACGAAGTAACCGGCGGACAGAATTTGAATTATTTCCGTAAAAAAGCTGCTGATATCATCAATCAGAACAGAGAAACTCCGTTCCTGATTTATCGATTTGATATTTTAAATTTCCGATATATAAATGAAGCATACGGACATTCCAAAGCGGATGCCGTGTTGAAAGCTTGTGTGCAGGAGTTTAAGCGTATTTACAGTGATAATGAATTGTGTGTACGTATCAATTCCGATCATTTCCTTGCACTGGTAATTAACAGTGCCGAGCGTAAAAACAATTATCAGGCCTATACTAAGGCAATTGGCGAGTGCGCAAGAGTGAATGAGGTTCGTTACCCCATTAGACTTCGTATGGGCATTTATCAGGTGCGTAAGGATGATTATGATATTGATATTATGATCGACCACGCCAATGCGGCAAGAAAATCCATGACCGGTAATGAAAAGGTCTTGGAGGCTACATATTCTGAGAAAATTGTGTCCAATATGAAGAAGGTGGATGCCATTGAATCCCAAATGCAGTCTGCAATTATCAATGATGAGTTTAAAATATATTTGCAACCTAAGTGGGATATTGTAAATGACTGTCTTGTAGGAGCAGAGGCTTTGGTACGTTGGATTAAGAACGACGGTTCTATGATTTATCCGTCGGATTTTATTCCGTTGTTTGAAACCAATGGTTTTATTGAAAAGCTGGATTTTCATATGTTGGAGATGTTATGTAAACGACTTCGCGACTTGGAACAGGATGAAAAATACAAATTAGTACCTATATCCATTAATCAGTCACGTATTTTGATTAATAACCCTGATTATGTTAAGAATGTAGAAAAGGTTATTTCAAGATACGATATTGATGTAAAGAACCTTGAAATTGAAATCACGGAAACCGTATTCTTTGATGAAAAGAATAAAATGATTGAAGTAGTAAACCAGTTGAAAGAATTAGGGTTAAACCTTGCTATGGATGATTTCGGATCCGGTTATTCGTCTTTGAACATTTTAAGGGATATTCCTTTTGATATTCTGAAAATTGACCGCGAATTCGTAAGTGAATCCGTTGCGTCCAAGTCTTCCATCATCATTATGCAGAAGATTATTGAAATGGCGAAAGGTTTGAAAATTAAGGTTATCTGTGAAGGTGTAGAGACTAAGGAACAGATTGAAACATTACGAGATCTTGGTTGTACCATGGTACAGGGATATTATTATGATAAGCCGATTCCGATGGAGGATTTTCTTGAGAAATATTGCCGTACGGATGTGGGATATAAGGAAGAAAAGAAGGTAGTTTCAGAAGAAATTGTTGCTGAAGAAAATATTGATACTTCAGAAGAAACTGTTGCGGATGATAAGGCTGAGGAAGTATAGTTATGAATTATCAATCAGAACTTGAAAAAATACTTGCCAAGGACAGTGAGCTGGGGAAAAAGGTACTGTTACACAGTTGTTGTGCACCCTGTAGCAGTTATGTACTGACGTATTTACGACAGTATTTCAGGGTGACGGTATTTTATTTTAATCCCAATATTACTGCGGATACCGAGTATTATAAAAGGGTGGAAGAGCAGAAACGCCTGATTGAAGCACTGAATGAAGAAAAGAGCGGTTATAAGATTGATATCATCGAGGGTGATTATCAGCCGGAAAGTTTCTTAGAACTGGTAAAAGGGTATGAGCTATGCCCGGAAGGCGGAGAACGTTGTAAGTTGTGTTTCAGGCAAAGATTAGAGGTGACTGCGTCGCTTGCCAAGTCGCAGGGATTTGATTATTTTGCAACCACTTTGACAGTGAGCCCTTTGAAAAATGCGACGGTTTTAAACGAATTGGGACTTGCTTTGGCAGAGGAATATGATGTATCTTATCTGGTGTCGGATTTTAAGAAGAAGAACGGATATAAGACAAGCATAGAGTTATCAAAGAAATACGATTTATACAGGCAGGATTACTGCGGTTGTGCCTTTTCTAAGGCAGAGCGGGAATTGCAGAAGCAAAAGAATGCCGAATGATTATTTTGTAAAAAGTAAAACACCGCAGAGAGCGGAAACGGAGGAATAAATTAGAAATGAAGAAGTTTTTGGACTTGTTATCAAATGAAGTGGGGAGCGCTTTTGAGAAAGCAGGCTTTGAAAAGGAGTTGGGAAGAGTGACCATTTCCAACAGACCTGACTTGTGTGAATACCAGTGTAATGGTGCCATGGCCGGTGCAAAGAAGTACAAAAAAGCCCCTGTGATGATTGCCAACGAGGTGGCGGAATTTCTGAAAAATTCGGAAGTGTTTGAGAAAGCAGAGGTAGTAGCGCCCGGATTCTTAAACTTAAATGTAAGTGGCGAAATGATTCAGAAGTACTTAAATGAAATGGCTTCAGAAGCAAAGTTTGGTGTGGAAGCACCTGCACAGCCTAAGAAGATTATGATTGACTACGGCGGACCTAACGTAGCAAAACCCCTTCACGTAGGACATTTGCGTTCTGCGGTTATTGGTGAAAGTATCAAGAGAATTGCAAGATATATGGGGCATGATGTAACCGGCGATATCCATCTGGGCGATTGGGGCTTACAGATGGGTCTTATTATTACCGAGTTGAAATTACGTCAGCCGGATTTGGTTTATTTTGATGAAAGTTTCGAAGGAGAATATCCTACAGAGGCACCTTTTACCATTTCGGAATTGGAAGAAATTTATCCTACCGCAAGCGGTAAGTCGAAAGAAGATCCTGCATACAAAGAAGAAGCGATGCAGAATACTTTTAAATTACAGAACGGTGTGAGAGGGTATCGCGCCCTTTGGAAGCATATTTTAAATGTATCTGTAACAGACTTAAAGAAGAATTATGAGAACCTTTCCGTGGAATTTGATTTGTGGAAGGGCGAGTCTGATGTTCATGATGTAATTTCCGAAATGGTGGATTATATGAAGAAGGAAGGCTATGCCCACGAGAGCGAAGGTGCTTTGGTTGTAGACGTTAAGGAAGAGACCGATACCAAAGAAATCCCGCCTTGTATGATTCTGAAATCTGACGGCGCGGCGCTTTATAATACCACAGACCTTGCTACCATTATGGTGCGTATGAGAGAGTACAAGCCCGATGAAATTATTTATGTTGTAGATAAGCGTCAGGATTTGTACTTTGAGCAGGTGTTCCGTTGTGCAAGAAAGACCAAATTGGTAGATGAGAACACTTCTTTGAAGTTCTTAGGCTTCGGTACAATGAACGGCAAGGATGGAAAGCCTTTTAAAACCCGTCAGGGTGGCGTTATGCGTCTGGAACACTTAATTGCGGACATTAATGAAGAAATGCTTAAAAAGATTCTTTCCGGCCGTGAAATGGAGCGTTCAGAGGCGGAAGAGACTTCTAAGGTGATTGCATTATCTGCATTAAAATATGGTGATTTATCCAACCAGGCAAGCAAGGATTATGTCTTTGATATTGACCGCTTTACTTCTTTTGAAGGCGATACAGGCCCCTATTTGCTTTACACAGTAGTGCGTATTAAGTCTATTTTGAAGCGTTATGCGGAGAATGGTGGTTCTTTGGAAGGTTTGGCTTGCAGAAACTACAGCAATACATCCGAAAAGAACTTAATGATGCAGTTGGTATTGTTCAACAGCATGATGGAAAGTGCATACGAGGAAATTGCACCACATAAGGTTTGTGCATATTTGTATGATTTGGCCAATGCTTTTAACAGCTTTTATCATGAAACAAAGATTCTTTCCGAAGAAGACGAGGAGAGAAAAGCAGGCTGGATTGCCCTCTTGAGTCTTACCAAAGATGTGGCAGAAAGCTGTATGGATGTGCTCGGTTTTAGCGCACCTGAGAGAATGTAAAAGCGAAAAAAACGCGGATAATAGCGTTTGCGTTTGAGAAATGTAAATATTTTGAAAAAAGTGCTTGACACTTTCACGTGTTTTTTGTATATTAATAAGGCAGTCGCAAAAAGGCTATGGGATCTTAGCTCAGCTGGGAGAGCATCTGCCTTACAAGCAGAGGGTCACAGGTTCGA
>JAGAQZ010000003.1 GCA_017622505.1 Lachnospiraceae bacterium | reverse complement strand
GTGTAAGTGCAGTAATGCATTCAGCTGATGGTTACTAATAGGTCGAAAGCTTATCCAGGTAAGGAGTAGTGTGGAAGGAAACGCTTGGTGAAGAAATATCTGTGTTCGGTTTTGAAGGTATAAATTACTTCAAGGCCCAGTGGCTCAGTTGGTTAGAGCGCCGCCCTGTCACGGCGGAGGTCGTCGGTTCGAGTCCGATCTGGGTCGTTTGTAAAATTTGGGATCTTAGCTCAGCTGGGAGAGCATCTGCCTTACAAGCAGAGGGTCACAGGTTCGAGCCCTGTAGGTCCCACTCGTATCGTAAGATACAAATTTAATACTTATATATGGGCGGGTTCCCGAGTGGCCAAAGGGGGCAGACTGTAAATCTGTTAGCAACGCTTTCGATGGTTCGAATCCATCTCCGCCCATTCATTTCTTAAGAGAAATGCTTTTGGTAGGGAAGTATCACTACACAAAGTTCAGGTTTATCCAAACCGTATTAACGCGGGGTAGAGCAGTCTGGAAGCTCGTCGGGCTCATAACCCGGAGGTCGTAGGTTCAAATCCTTCCCCCGCTACTAACTTCTTAGGAAGTAATTGCCCAGATAGCTCAGTTGGTAGAGCAGAGGACTGAAAATCCTCGTGTCGCTGGTTCGATTCCGGCTCTGGGCATTTTTGATTGGAGTTCATTAGAACTCCATTTTTTCTGCCCCTAACTGACCGAACGGTCGGTCACAATATAAACACATTTTTTGTCTATACTAGGTCAGAATGTTTCTGATATGTGAGTATTAGATTGGCATTTAGAGAAAATTTTTAGATAATATTTGCTGCTAAGTAAGCGTTTTATCTGTTTATGACGTCTATTATGCAAAAACAACGAATTAAATTGCAAATTTTAAGTAATGTATATAAAACAAACGGAGGCATAATATGTTTTCAAAATTTAGTGTAAAAAAACCTTATACAGTTTGGGTAGGGGTAGTTTTGGTACTGGTATTAGGTGTTGTTTCTCTTATGAGAATGACAACAGATCTTTTGCCGAATATGAGTCTTCCCTATGCATTGGTTATAACAACAGACCCCGGTGCAAGTCCGGAGGAAATTGAAAAGAGTATTACGGCACCCATTGAAGCTGCTATGGCAACTACATCTAATATAAAAAGTGTTAGTTCTGTTTCGTCAAACAGCTATTCAATGGTTATTTTGGAGTATGAGCAGGATACCAATATGGATTCTGTTGTTATTGAAATGCAACAAAAACTTGATCAGTTAAAAGGTGGCTGGGCAGATACGGTCAGTGCGCCCATGATTATGCAGTTAGACCCTAATATGCTTCCTATTATGGTCGCTTCTGCTGATATCGAAGGCATGTCTCAGATTGAGATAGCTGAATATGTAGAAAACGAATTAAAACCCTCTCTTGAAAGTGTGGAAGGTGTTGCTACGGTTAGCTTAACCGGTACCGTTGAAGAACGTTATACCGTTATTATCAATGAAGATAAGGTTAATGCATTAAATGAAAAGATTTTAGCCGAAATTGACGAGAAGTTTGTTGAGGCAAGAGAAGAACTCGCTGATGCTAGAGAAGAGGTTGAAAGTGGTCAGAAGGAGCTGGAGAATGCGCAGAAAGAATTAGCATCCCAGATGGCATCTAACACAAATGACGTTGTAAACGGAAAGATTGAGGCGAGTATTGGCGGAAATACTTTAACACAGACTATAAATGAGTTAAATGCCAACAAAGCGCCGCTAGAAAAGGCAATTAAAGAGTTAAAAGCGCTTAATGAGAATGCGTTAATGACTGAAAAACTTATTTCCGTAGGACCTGCTATTTTAACTGAATTAAGCAGTGGAAATATAACGGAAGAGGAGGCAAAGCAGCAACTCCAAAACGAGGGTATTGTACTTCCGGAATCAGAATACCCGTTTGCTATGACATTGGGTGGTGCAATAGCAACTGCACCGGATATCCTTAATCAAATTAATGCAGGACTTCAGACGGAAGAAGCACAAAAGGCATATGCAACAATGGGATTAACTGTTAACAGTTATCAGGACCTTCCTGTGGCTATAGAGCAATTAACCAAAGCCTTAGCACAGTTAAACGCAGGTATTGCTACGGCACAAAATGCACAAAATCAGGTAAATGGCGGTAAAGTCACTTTAAATGATGCATATATGGCATTAACAGAAGCTGAAATCAATGCAGTTATTGAAATGAGCACTGCATCTTCTCAGCTCTCCTCTGCGCTTGCACAAATTGAAGCCGGTGAACAACAAATTGACGATGCGGAAGAGTCAGCAAAAGATTCTGCAGATTTAACTCAGATTCTTACGGTTGATATGATTAACAACCTTTTTATGGCGCAGAATTTTTATATGCCTGCAGGTTATGTAATGGATGGTGACACACAGTATATGGTTAGTGTAGGTGATGAAGTATCTTCTTACAGTGACCTTTCTAACCTTGTCTTAATGGATATGGGTATGGATAGTGTTGGCGTTATCTATTTGAAGGACATAGCAGATATTAAATTAGTTAATGATGCAGCAGATTCTTACTCCCGTGTGAACGGAAACCCTGCTATTATGCTTTCTTTCGAAAAGCAGACCGGTTATTCCACAGGTGAGGTAACAGATAACTTATTGGCCAGATTTGAAAGCCTTGAAGAAACCAATCCGGAGTTAAACATTGCGGTCTTAATGGACCAGGGTGTTTATATCGATATGATTGTAAAATCCGTTATGGAAAATATGATTGTGGGTGCCATTTTGGCAGTCATTATCTTGATTATTTTCTTGAAAGACTGGCGTTCTACCTTTGTAATTGCATGCTCAATCCCTATGAGTGTGGTTTTTGCCATAGTATTAATGTATTTTACGGATATTACATTAAACTTGATTTCATTGTCCGGTTTAGCGCTGGGTATCGGTATGTTGGTGGATAACTCCATTGTAGTTATTGAAAATATTTATCGATTAAAGAAGCTTGGAATGTCGGCAAAGAAAGCGGCTGTGGAAGGCGCATCCCAGGTTGGTGGTGCGATTATTGCATCAACGTTAACTACAATTTGCGTATTCGCACCGATTATTTTTACGGATGGTATCACTAAGCAGTTATTTGTGGATATTGCATTGACAATTACGTATACCTTGGTTGCCAGTTTGATTGTTGCGTTGACTTTTGTCCCGATGATGGCATCCGGTATGCTTAAAAATGCGGTAGAACCCAATACAAAGCTTTATGATAAAATCAGAGACTGGTACGGAAATATATTGTATTATATTTTGCGTTTGAAACCGTTGGTTTTAATTTTATCGGTAGTTTTATTGATTGTAAGTACATGGGCTGCATTCTCAAGAGGTTTTACTTTTATGGATATGGAAATGGAAGCAGATCAGATTTCCATGACTGTAGGACCAAATGAAGATCAGGTTTTGACTTTTGAGGAATTAAAAGAATTAGCGGATGACACAACGGAAGCTATTTCTGATATAGAAGGTATTGAAACTATCGGTGCCATGGCCGGTGGTGGCGGTACTATGAGTTTGATGGCTACAGGAACAGATTCGGTTACCTACTATATTCTTTTGGACCCGGAAAGCGATCGTTCTATGTATGACATTATTGACGAAATTGAGGAGAAGACCAAAGATATTGATGGTTTGGTTGAAATTAGCTCTTCATCATCGGATATGACAGCAATGTTAGGTAGTGGTCTCAGCATTCAGGTTCAGGGACGCGATTTGGATAAATTAGAAGAAATTGCACAGGATGTAGCCAAAATTGTTGAAGAAACCGAAGGTACTATCGATGTAAACGATGGTTTGGAAGATACTACGGCATCTTTGACAATCCATGTGGATAAGGAGAAAGCGGCTAATTATAAAATGACGGTAGCGCAGGTATTCCAGCTTGTATATATGGAAATGGCTGCAGATACTGCATCGACACAGGTATCCACTGATGTTAAGGATTATGACGTTTATGTCATGAGTGAAGAACAGTCGGAAGTTACTTTAAATGATATTAAAAAGATTACTTTCCCGTATACAAATGAAGATGGTGAAGAAGAAGAGATAAAAATTACGGAAATTGCGACTTTTGAAGAAGGTATTTCCATGAATTCTATCAATCGTTCGGCGCAGACCCGTTATATCAACGTAACTGCCGGTGTTGATGAGGATCATAATGTTACTTTAGTAAGTAATGAACTTCAAGAGAAGCTGGATGCGTACGAACTTCCCGAAGGCTATTCTTTAAAGATGGCCGGTGAAGACGAAATGATTATGGATGCAATGGAACAGATGGCATTAATGTTGATTTTGGCAATTATCTTTATCTATATGGTAATGGTTGCACAGTTCCAGTCATTGTTGTCACCTTTTATCATTATGTTTACAATTCCGCTGGCATTCACAGGCGGCTTTGGCGCTTTGTATTTTAGCGGTTATGAAGTGAGTGTTATCGCAATGGTTGGTTTTGTAATGTTGGCCGGTATCATCGTAAACAATGGTATCGTTATGGTAGATTTTATTAATCAGCTTCGTCGCGAAGGTATGGCGAAAAAGGAAGCGATTGTAGAAGCCGGAAAAGCGCGTTTGCGCCCGATTCTTATGACTGCTTTAACGACAATCCTTTCCATGATTCCTATGGTTTTAGGCATGGGTGAAGGGTCTGAAATGATGCAACCCATGGCAGTTACCATGGCGGGCGGTTTGATTTACGGTACTCTTTTGACACTGATTGTTGTACCTTGTATATATGATATTTTCAATAAGAACAAGAGTATGGTTGAAGAGGAACTGTAAGGGTAAAAGAGGTATAAAATGATTGAAAAAAGTGGAAATAATGCATTTCTGATGTTTGACGGCATTGCGGAAAAAGAAATGCTGATGTATAAAGCTGTTATCGAAATGGTACAGGAGAATTATGACATCAACAGCATTAAGGTAAGTGATATAACGAGCCGTGCCGGCATCGGTAAGGGTACTGCTTACGAGTATTTCGGAAGTAAAGAAGAAATTATTGTAAAAGCGTTATTTTATGACACGTATGTGCATATTTTAAATGTAGAAAAAATAATGAAATCAGATAAAAAATTCAAAGAAAAGTATTATCTTTTAATGGATTATCTGGAAGAAAAGTTGCCAAACACCAAGGCAACGGGCAATTTGATTAAGATTTTTATGGGAAATTATGAGATAAAAGATAATTTCCGCATAGAAGTTGAGAAGATTCAAAAGAGTACAACCTGCCCTGTTGCACATGTGGAAGGTATGATTGATGATTTTATGGAGCAGGGACTTAAGGAAGGGGTTCTTGCGGAAGAAAGAAAAGTAATGCGCAGAAGTGTTTTTGCGACACAAGTGACAGGTTATATTTATTGTATTATTAATCAGTATTATGCCGGAGAAATGACAAGGGAAGAAGCAAGGGATTTCTCATATCAGGGTCTGGTAAAATTATTGAATGTATAGTGAATGATTGTAATGTGCAGCGGATAAAATGTCCGCTGCATTATAATTTTATAAGTATGTACTTCGGAAGATGATAAAGAGGCATATTTTAGCAGGAAAGAGACATACTACCAATAGAGATTTGATTGGAGGTATGCGATATGAATACAGATACGATTGCGTTGTTAAAAGAGTGCGATGCCGGTTGTAAAATGGGTGTGGAAAGTATGAAGCAGGTTCGTTCTTATGCGGAAGAAGGGCGTTTGCTTGCAGTGATTGACAAGTACTTGGAGCGACATGATGATTTCGGCGATAAATGCCACCGTTTGTTGAACCGGGCGCAGGAGACTACACAGGATCCCCCTAAAATGGCCAGTGCTTTTGCGAAAATCAGCACGGATATGAAACTGATGATGGAAAAGGACTCCCATAAAATTGCGGAAATTCTTATTGATGGTTGTAATATGGGTGTGAAATCCACAACGGAAAACATACACAAATACAGTAAGGCAGATGCGGAAAGCGTTGCCCTTGCCAGGGAACTTGTTGAAATGGAACAGAAAATGTCACAGGATTTGTTGCAGTTTCTGTAAAAACGGCGGAAAAGAGTCCGGGTTGTAATTCTTTTATCATATGTAAAAGAAACTTGCGCGGGAATCCTTTTATTTGCTATAATTAGTTTACAAAAATTTTATAATTTGGTATTAGAATAAGTATAAAACTGTGTTACAAGCCGGAGAAGTTTAACTTCCGGCTTTTCGCACAGATACCGCAGAGTTGGCAAAGAAGAGGATATTACATAAGTTTTATCGGTAATGGAATGCGGTATTTATGAAAGAAGAGGGAAGGATGCAAACTATGGCAAAGGTAAGAATTGTTTCTGACAGTACCTGTGACTTGTCACCGGAATTAAAAGAAAAATATGACGTTAAAGTCATTCCTTTATGTATCGTAATGGATGATAAGAGTTATTTCGATATGGTGGATGTGACGCCACTTGAGATTTTTGACTGGGCAGATGCCAATAAAACAACACCTAAGACAGCGGCGGCAGGAATTGAAGATGCGATTAATTTCTTAAAGCCTTTCCAGGAGGCTGGCGAGGATGTAATCTATATCGGTATTTCCGAGGATATGAGTACCACCTGTAATGTGCTTCGTCTTGCGGCAAGCGAGCTGGAATATGACAGAGTGTTCATTATTAACTCTATGAACTTGTCTACCGGTATCGGTTTACAGGTATTAAGAGCAGCTGATATGGCAGCAGAAGGCAAGAGTGCGGAAGATATCGTGGAAGCAATTTCTGAGGCAAGAACTCTCGTACGCGCAAGTTTTGTGGTAGACAATCTTACCTATCTTGCAAGAGGCGGACGTTGTACCGCAGTAACTGCGTTGCTTGCAAATACGTTACAGTTAAAGCCCCGTATCGATGTTAAAATGGGTAAAATGGGCGTTGGCCAGAAGTACAGAGGAAAGTACAACAAGGTCATCTTAAAATATGTTAAGGAAATGGAAGACAAACTTCTTCGCGCCGATAAAACCCGCGTATTCGTAACGCACACAGATATGGATCCGGCAATCGTGGAAGAGGTAAAAGATTACTTAAAGAGTCTGAACTATTTTGATGAAGTAATCGAAACCGTAGCCGGTGGCGTTATTTCCAGCCACTGCGGAAGAGGTACGTTGGGCGTATTGTTCTATGATACGAAGGAAGAGTAGAAATTTTCACAATGGAATTACTTTTATTGTGCTTATAGATTAATTGATTTAAAGAAACAAATAAACATTTTATGCAAAAAACCAAAAGTCTTGCAGTCGCGGGGCTTTTGGTTTTTATATTTACCACATGGATATTACGCGTCTTTATTCCTTCGCCGAAAACCCTAGACCATAGACACAAAATGTGATATTATTATAAGGTGTAACCTTGTCGTATTATGTTCAGTTTTACAACTAAGAAAAAGCAAGAAAATATGCTTATAAAAGACGCGCAAGACCGGTTGTTTGGACAGGAGGAAAAAGTTGGAAGGTATCCTTAAAAAATTGCAGAATTTAAGTGAATCAGACTTTTATCCTTATCATATGCCCGGTCATAAAAGGCTTGGCAATGAGGCGTTTGCGTTGGATATTACGGAAATTGATGATTTTGACAATATGTATCATGCGGACGGCATCATTTTAGAAGCTCAGAAACGTGCGGCGAGTGTGTACGGCGCCAAGGAAAGTTTCTTCCTGGTAAATGGTAGCACCTGTGGTTTGTTGGTGGCAATCACGGCTGCGTTTCGCAGAGGCGATAAGGTATTGGTGGCAAGGAATTGTCACAAGGCGGTATATCATGCAATTGAGCTTCGCGGACTGGAACCGGTGTATCTGTATCCGGAAGTGGATGACAAATATGACATAAGTGTCGGTGTGACAGCAAAGCAAGTGCTGGATATATTGGAGGAGCATGACTCGGTGTCGGATTCGAATGAAAAGGAAGCCGGGGATTTATGCCGGAAGGATGCCGGAGACCGGGAGAACACCGGTCAAATCAAAGGTATGATTCTTACATCACCGACCTACGAAGGTATGGTGTCCGAAGTAGAACAAATTGCGGAACTTTTACACCAAAGAGATATGGTTTTGATTGTGGATGAGGCCCATGGCGCGCATTTCGGATTTCATGAGGATTTTCCGAAGAGCGCAGTGACTATGGGTGCGGATTTGGTCATTCAAAGCCTTCATAAAACACTTCCGTCTATGACGCAGACGGCGCTTTTACATCGTTGTTCTGAGCGGGTGGAGCTTACAAGAGTGCAGAAATACTTAGGTGTTTATCAGACCAGCAGTCCGTCCTACGTTTTTATGGCATATATGGATGAGTGCATCTCTCTTTTGCAGAATAAGGGCGCAGAGTTGTTTGAGGCCTTTGCAGGGCGCTTAGAGCGCTTTTATAAAAGGTGCGAATCACTGACTCACATTAAGGTAAAGAGAACTTCTGATCCCGGTAAAGTCGTGATTTGCGGCGGTGACTTTTACAGCGGTAAAGAGTTGCATGCGATTTTAAGGGAGCGCTATCATTTACAGCCTGAAATGTGTGCGGGCAGTTACGTGCTGGCAATTATGACGGTTTTTGATACGGAAGAAGGCTTTGAGCGCTTATATAAGGCATTGGCTGAGTTGGATGGCGAACTTGTCGCAAAGAAAGCCGGCGGGAAAGAGAAAGAAAAGACATTGGTGTCACTTTTGAAAGAGAGACCTGTGAAAAAATACAATCCGTGGGTTTTGGAAGATAAAGCCTGCGAGAAGATAAAACTGACAGAGACGGCGGGACGAATCAGCGGTGAATATATATACTTGTATCCGCCCGGAATTCCTTTTATCGTGCCCGGAGAAGTGATTTCCAAAGAGATGATAAAAGCTTTTGTGAAGTTACAGAAAGAAGGCTACGAATTGCAGGGACCGGCAGACGGAACCTGTGAACGAATCGCGGTTGTGTCAGAATAAAAGATGGCCTGTTTTACAGACAGGCGCAGGGCAGTGGATATTGCCGAGAAACAAACATGTTTGGGGGAACATATGGGAAAAATATTTTATTTAATGGGTAAAAGTTCAAGCGGAAAGGATACGATTTATAAGCATATCCTGACCGAGAATAAGTTTAAATTACGAAAGATTGTGCCCTATACCACACGTCCCATTCGTGAGGGCGAGGAAGACGGCAGAGAGTACTTTTTCATTGATGACGCAGAAGTGCGTAAGTTGGCGGACGAGGGCCGTATTATTGAACTTCGCGCCTACAAGACTTATCACGGAAACTGGAAATATATGACCGTCAACGACGGACGAATCAATTTAAAGAAGCACAATTATCTTATCATCGGTACGTTGGAATCCTATAAGAAAACGGTGGAATATTTCGGACAGGAAGCGGTTGTACCGATTCTTGTGGAAGTGGATAACGGTGTGCGTTTACAGCGTGCGTTAAACCGCGAGCGCAACCAGGCAGAGCCGAAATATCAGGAAATGTGTCGCAGATTCCTTGCGGATGAGGAAGATTTCCGTCAGGAATTAATCGACGAGGCGAATATTCCCAGAATTTTTGTGAATGAAACCTTAGATGTTTGTATTGCAGAGATTGAGGACTATATTAAAGAGAACTTAGAGCCGATAGAATAAATAAAGATTTATGAATCTTGAAGACCGGCGCACTCATAAGGTGCGTGGTTCGGAAAATATATGAGTAAGATGAAGCAGGGGGAGGTGTCGGTATGGATATCAAAGTGAATAATATACAACAGATTACGCAACCGACACAGGCAAACCAGGTTCAGACCGGTGACCAGGCTTTTAAATTTGCGCTGGCAAGCAATATTGCGGAGCACGAATTGCAGACCAAAATCACTCTGATGATGGAAGAGATTACCATGCAGGGCAAGAAAGTCGGCAAGCGTATGGATATCCGCGAAATGAAGAAGTATCGTATGCTGATTAAGGATTTTATGAATGAGATTGTGACCCATTCCCACGAATTCAGCAGAGAGAACTATTTGGACAGACGTGGAAGGCACCGTGTTTACGGGATTATCCGTAAGGTAGACGAGCTTTTGGACGAACTGGCACAGGAACTTGTAAAAGACGAGCAGGACAACATCGCGATTTTAAATAAAATCGATGAAATCAGGGGCTTGCTGTTGGACGTTTTCACGTAGATGGAGGTGACACGAATGGCAGATTTTAGAGATATCGTTGGACAGGAACATTTAAAAGAACAGTTACAGAAGAATATGAAAGAGGGTAACGTATCCCATGCATACCTGATTAACGGCGAACTTCGTTCCGGCAAGGAGTTTATCGCGAAGATTTTTGCGGCTGCCCTTCAGTGTGAGGACGAGTTGAATCCGCCCTGTCAGTCATGTCAGTCATGCGTAAAGGCTTTCAGCGGAAATCACCCCGACATTATCTTTGTGTCTCATGAGAAACCCAATACTATCGGTGTTGAGGATATCCGTACCCAGATTAACAATGACATTATGATTAAGCCTTATCAGGGGCCTTACAAGATTTACATTATGAATGAGGCGGAGAAGATGACGGTACAGGCGCAGAATGCCCTTTTAAAGACCTTAGAAGAGCCCCCTGCGTATGCAGTTATCCTTCTTTTAACCACATCGATGGAAGCAATGTTGCCCACCATTATCAGCCGTTGCGTGAATCTTTCCATGAAGCCGGTGCCCGACAAGGTGTTAAAAGAATTTTTAATGCAGGAAATGCGTGTGCCTGATTATAAGGCTGACATCAGTGTCGCTTTTGCGCGCGGAAACTTGGGACGTGCTAAGGTGATGGTGTCTAACGAAGATTTTGATAAAATGCGTGATGACGCGGTTACACTTTTAAAATACATTGACGAAATGGAAATTCATGAAGTTGTGGCTGCAATCCAAAAAATCAAGGAATACAAGTTTGACATTGAGGATTATTTGGATATTATTTCCATCTGGTACCGCGATGTGCTTTTATTCAAGGCGACAAACGACGTAAACGGCTTGATTTTTAAGAATGAAATACAGTATATTAAGAAGGTGGCGAAAAAGTCATCTTACGAAGGCATCGAGAATATTATCGATGCGTTGGAGAAAGCCAAAGCAAGACTTCGGGCAAATGTAAACTTTGATTTGACCATTGAGCTGTTGCTTATGACAATCAAGGAAAACTAGTTAGAAAGGTATTATTATAGATGATAAAAGTAATCAGTGTCCGTTTTCGGACGGGAGGAAAGATTTACTTCTTCGATCCTCTGGAGTTTGAAATTAAAAAAGGCCAGCACGTAATCGTGGAGACCGCAAGAGGTATGGAATACGGCCTTGTGGTAAGTGATATCCGTGAAGTAGAGGACGACCGCGTGGTTCAGCCCTTAAAGCCTGTAATCCGTGTTGCTACACCGGCAGACGATAAGCAGAATGCCGAGAACCTTGAGAAGAAAAAAGAGGCATATGATATCTGCCTTGAGAAAATTCGTAAGCATGAGCTGGATATGAAGCTTGTGGATGCGGAGTATACATTTGATAACAATAAGGTATTATTTTATTTTACGGCAGACGGACGAATTGACTTCCGTGAGCTGGTAAAAGACCTGGCGGCTGTTTTTAAAACCCGTATTGAGTTGCGCCAGATTGGTGTTCGTGATGAAATTAAAATTATGGGGGGAATCGGCGTTTGCGGACGTGTTTTATGTTGTCATTCCTACCTCTCTGAATTTGTTCCCGTATCCATTAAGATGGCAAAGGAGCAGAATTTGTCCCTGAATCCTACCAAGATATCGGGCGTATGCGGTCGTTTGATGTGTTGCCTGAAAAATGAGGAAGAGACTTACGAGGAGCTGAATCGTAAGCTTCCCAATGTGGGTGATACCGTATCTACTGATGATGGTTTAAAAGGAGAAGTGCACAGCGTTAACGTTCTTCGCCAGAGAATTAAGGTTTTGGTCGAAGAAGGCGATGAGAAAGAGCTGAAGGAATATCACGTAGACCAGCTTACTTTTAAGAAGAAGTACGTAAGCAAGGATAAGTCGGATTTGTCGGATGAAGAACTGGCAGAGTTAGAGAAATTAGAGCGTCAGGATGCAGAAGATGCTAAGAAAGACGGCACGGAAGACAAGCCTCAGAGACCTCATTTCGAGAAGAAGAAACACGACAACCATCATGAGCGAAATGAGCGCCAGAATCATAAAAACCATGGTGCCCAGGAGAATAATGTAGCTGAAAATAGCGGTAAAGAGGGCGAAAGAAAAGAGCATAAGTCTCATTTTGAGCCAAACAACGGCGAAGGAAATCAGGAAAGAAACGGAAAGCATCATCGTAACCGCAGAAACCGACACCATCGTCGTGACAGACAAGAAGGAAACAATGGCGGAAATGACAATTAATCTCAAAGAGAATGAAAGAATTGATTGTCTGCAACGCAAAGGGTACCGGATTATTCAGGATCCGGGGAAGTTTTGTTTCGGCATGGACGCGGTGCTTTTAGCAGATTTTGCGAAGGCAAAGCCTGAAGACAAGGTGTTGGATATCGGCACCGGAACAGGAATTATTCCGATTCTTATGGAAGCCCGATACGAAGGAAATAGTTATATTGCCTTAGAAATTCAGAAAGAAAGTGCCGAAATGGCAAGGCGTAGCGTTGCCCTCAATCATCTGGAAGATAAAATTACAATTGTGATCGGCGATATTAAGGAAGCAGAGACTTATTTTGAGGCTGCTTCCTTTGATGTTATCACCTGTAATCCGCCTTACATGATTGGACAGCACGGAATTGCCAATCCCGACGAACCGAAGGCGGTTGCAAGGCATGAAATCAAGTGTACGCTGGAAGACATTATTTCGAGAAGTGCAAGGCTACTGGTTCCGGGTGGTAAATTTTATATGGTGCACAGACCGTTTCGTCTGGCAGAAATTATGACATGTATGTCAAAATATAAAATCGAGCCTAAGCGGATGCGCCTGGTGTATCCTTATGTGGATAAAGAGCCCAATATGGTGCTGATTGAAGGTGCCAGAGGCGGTAAATCCCGCATGACCGTGGAAAAGCCGTTGATTGTGTATGAGAAACCGGGCGTATATACCCGGGAAATATACGATATTTACGGCGAAATGGCGGAAGAATAAGGTAGTTTCATTAAGTAAAGAAGATAAGAAGATTTTAAGTTCGAAATATGTACAAACTTTATGCCAAAGAAAGGAGAAAGCAATGACCGGAACATTATATTTGTGCGCAACCCCCATAGGGAATCTTGACGATATGACGTTTCGCGTGCTGGATACCCTTCGTGAGGTGGATTTGATTGCGGCGGAAGATACCCGCAACAGCATCAAACTACTGAATCGCTTTGAAATTAAGACGCCCATGACAAGCTATCATGAATACAACAAGGTAGAAAAGGCGGAGAAACTGGTTGCCATGCTTCAGGAGGGCAAGAACATTGCCTTGATTACCGACGCGGGAACACCGGCGATTTCGGACCCCGGGGAAGTACTTGTACAGATGTGTCATAAAAATGGTGTACCGGTAACCTCTTTGCCCGGTGCTTGTGCCTGTATTACGGCCCTTACTTTGTCGGGACTTTCTACGAGACGCTTTTGTTTCGAGGCTTTTTTGCCTGCGGATAAAAACGAGCGAAGAGATATTTTAGCGGATTTAAAAGAAGAAAGCCGGACAATTATCCTTTACGAGGCGCCCCATCACCTTAAAGCCACGCTGGCAGAGTTATATGATACTTTGGGTGAGCGCAAAATTACGCTGTGCAGGGAATTGACAAAGAAGTTTGAAACCATAATGCCGACAACTTTGTCGGAAGCGATTTCCTTTTATGAGGAAAATGAACCGAAGGGCGAGTATGTACTTGTGCTTGAGGGTAAAAGCTTAGAAATCCGTAAGGAAGAGAAGCAGAAAGAGTGGCAGCAGTTGTCTATTGAGGAGCATATGTCCTTTTATGAAGAACAGGGGATTGATCGGAAAGAGGCAATGAAGAAGGTTGCCAAAGACCGAGGCTTGTCAAAAAGAGATGTTTATCAATATCTCTTGGAAAAGTAGTTGACAAAGTACAATGCAGATAATATACTCATAGCGTAATAGGGAAAATACATAGCAAAAATCCCGAAGTTTCTCAGCAAAGGAGTTACAGAAATGTTAGAAAAGATTACAGAAATTATTGTAGAACAGCTTAATATCACAGGTGTAGAAATTACAGAGGATACATCTTTAAAGGATGATTTAGGTGCAGATTCTCTTGATTTATTAGAGTTGGTTATGGCATTTGAATCAGAATACGGTGTTGAAATTCCACCCGAGGATTTGGAAGGCGTTAATACTGTAGGTGATATTATCGAATACATTTCTAAAAAAGAAGCAGAATAATTTTTACAATAACAAAAGAAACTCCATCGGTTGTGCCGGTGGAGTTTTTGTTTTTAAAAAATATTAAATTCACTATATGCGTTGCATTACGAAAAATGTTTCTTGCCGTTTTCCTGGGTAAAATTCTTTCTGAAGTTCTGGTCGCGGTATACCTTGGGAGTACAGCCGGTTTCCTTCTTAAAAATACTTGTAAAATGGCTTTGCGAAGAAAAACATAAGTGGTTGGAAATCTCTTCATAGGAGTATTCAGAAAACTTCAGCATATTCTGCGCTGCTTCAATTCTTCGCGAACGAATGTAAGAACTGACAGAAGTGCCGGTTTCTTTCTTGAAAAGCTTGGAAAGATAGGTCTCGCTGATTCCTACATTCTCTGCGATGATTTTAACCGTCAAAGGTTTGTGAAGGTTATCGTAAATATAGTCGATGACGCGAACGATATTCTTGGAATAGATGTTAATCTTCTTCATCTGTTTCATACGCTTGCAATAGTCCACAGCCATTGTGTACTGTAATTTCTTCAAGCTTTCCGTAGTGGTACAGTGGTCAGCCTTCTGGATATAGTAGTCACTCAAGGAATATGCCATTTCGTGGTCCATACCGCCTTCAATGCAGAAACGGGCAACCATTGCAGTCGAGATAATAAAATGATATAAAAGATTTCTGACAATATTGTCGGAAAGCACACCTTTACCTTGTAAGGCTTCTTTCTGGAATTTCTGCATTTCTTCTTCTACGGTCTCTAAATCCCCATTTTTTACAGCGTCGTAGAAGGACATTTCATTTTCAAACGAGCGGTATTCCACAACGGAATCTCTTGCAAGATAGAGTTTGTGGTTAATCCCCTTGTCCTTTTGCTTTGTCATAGGCTCTCTCCTTGTGATTTCATTGTTTTCCCTTTTAACAGTCCGGACACAACGTCCGCCGGATAGCCAATATGCAACCGGGTAATTTTTATTATAACAGAGTGCGGGAGAAAAACAAGGAAAATGGCAGATTTTTTATATGAAAAAATATAAATGTAATATTGCTTTTCGGCCTGAAATTAGGTATGATTAAATTTGTTATTTGTAAATATTCAGAGCTAATTGCCAAAGGCACGATTTTGCGAATGCTGTTCTGAATAGTTACAATAAATGTTATCATGAAGTAAAGACGGAGACGTATCATGCGAAAAATCGGTTTTGACAATGACAAATATTTAAAAATGCAGTCTGAGCGCATCAAAGAGCGTATTGCGGCTTTCGGTGGCAAGCTGTATTTGGAATTTGGCGGTAAGTTGTTTGATGACTATCATGCATCCAGAGTTCTGCCCGGATTTAAGCCTGACAGTAAAATTGACATGCTTGTACAGTTAAAAGACCAGGCTGAAATTGTAATTGTCATCAGCGCCGGCGATATTGAGAAGAATAAGGTGCGTTCCGATATCGGTATTTCTTACGATATGGATGTTTTGCGTCTGATTGATGCCTTCCGCGGTTACGGATTGTACGTGGGAAGCGTGGTTTTGACCCAGTTTGCGGGCCAGTCCAGCGTTGTAGCATATCAGAAGAAATTGGAGTCTCTCGGCTTAAAAGTATACCGCCACTATCACATCGAGGGCTATCCTTCCAATATCCCCCACATCGTCAGCGAAGAGGGCTATGGAAAGAATGATTACATTGAGACAAGCCGTTCTTTGGTTGTGATTACGGCACCCGGTCCCGGAAGCGGTAAAATGGCTACCTGCCTTTCTCAGATTTATCATGAGTATAAAAGAGGCATCAAGGCGGGTTATGCGAAATATGAAACTTTCCCCGTATGGAATCTGCCCTTGAAGCACCCCGTAAACTTAGCTTACGAGGCAGCAACCGCGGATTTGAACGATGTAAATATGATTGACCCCTTCCATTTGGAAGCCTATGGTGAGACCACCATCAATTATAACCGCGACGTGGAGATTTTCCCGGTTCTGAATGCAATGTTTGAAGAGATTATGGGCGAATCACCCTACAAGTCACCTACCGATATGGGTGTTAATATGGTTGGCTACGGCATTATAGATGACGAAGCTGTCAGTAAAGCGGCTAAGGAAGAAATTATCCGCAGATATTATGATGCCTTGTGTGCAAAACGCCAGGGAAATGCGGATGATGTCCAGGTGATGAAGATTGAACTTCTGATGAAGCAGGCCGGTATTACTGTAGATGACCGTCCTGTTATCGGTGCGGCAAATGCCAGAGCGGAAGAGACGGGAGCACCTGCGGCGGCTATGGAACTGCCGAACGGTGAAATTATTACCGGTAAAACAAGTGAGCTTTTGGGAGCGTCTTCAGCACTGCTTTTAAATGCATTAAAGAAACTGGCAGGCTTGGAAGATGAGTTGCATATGATTGCGCCCACCGTTATTGAGCCGATTCAGAAGTTAAAAATCAAGCATCTCGGCAATGCAAACCCGAGACTTCATACCGATGAAGTGCTGATTGCTTTATCCATTTGCGCGGCAACGGATGAGAAGGCAAAGCGTGCTATGGAGCAGTTGCCGAATTTACGCGGTTCCGAAGTGCACTCCAGTGTCATTTTATCCCAGGTGGACAAAAACATATTCCGCAAGCTTGGTATCAATCTTACTTGCGAACCGGTGTATCAGACAAAGAAGTTGTATCATAAATAGTGAATATGATATGCGAATATTAAGAGAAAATTCAAGAGGTTTTGCCGATGTAAAATAACGTCGGTGAAACCTTTTTTATCTGTAAAAGCCGCAAATTGCGACCATAGTATAAGATGGGATAAAAGCTTTGATAAAAATGTGGTGAAACAATGATAAAATTATGTTTAAATTGTGAGAAAACTGTGATAAAATAAATTCTATAAGTGTAAACTTTTACAAAAGGAGGAATTAAAATATGCAGTTTGAAATTAAAGGTGCACCGTTTCCCGTTGTTGTTATGAATCTCGCAGGTGGCGAGACAGTTAAGTGCCAGAGCGGTGCTATGTGCTGGATGTCACCCAACATGAAGATGGAAACAAAGAGTGGCGGATTAGGCAAAATGCTTGGTAAGGCATTTACAGGCGAATCTATGTTTGAAAACAACTATACCGCACAGGGTGGCGCAGGTATGATCGCATTCGGTTCAGGCGTTCCCGGAAATATCCTTGCAGTTGATGTATCAGGCGGCAAGACTATTATTGCACAGAAGAGATCTTTCCTTGCTTCAGAAATGGGTGTTAATACAGAAGTTCATTTCCAGAAGAAGGTTGGCGCAGGTTTAGTTGGCGGTGAAGGTTTTATTATGCAGAAGTTCTCAGGTCAGGGCTATGTTTTCCTTGAAGTAGACGGAAGCACAATCGAATATGAATTACAGCCCGGACAGACTATGGTAGTTGATACCGGAAGTCTTGCAGCTATGGAAGGAACCGTTAAAATGGATACTCAGTCTGTTGGTGGCGGTCTTGGAAACAAGATGTTTGGTGGAGAAGGATTCTTCAACACCGTACTTACAGGCCCCGGACGTATCTGGTTACAGACCATGCCTGTTTCAAGTCTTGCAAGCGCATTGACACCTTACTTACCTACAGGCAGATAAGTAAAGCTGGCAAGCAAAAAGAAAGCAGTTGTGAAGTGCGGCGGACGCGTAGCGTCCGGATTTTACAGTTGCAACGTATACATATGAATTTTAAGCCATCGGCTATGCGCCGGTGGCTTTTTAATTTGCGGTTTACTCTTGTGCATAAAATCATAATGCGATAAAATAAAAATCTGACAATAGTGTTAAAAAAGTAATCTATTAAGATTCAACAGATAAAAGTATGGCAGAAGAACAGGGGTATTTTTATGGAGAAGAAGGCAAGAAGCAGTATATATAAAATGATACCGGCGATGGCAATCGTGCCGTTGATGCTTTTTGGTTTGCTGGTACTAATTATTTGTTCCCTGCGTTTTAACGGGGTTATGCATGAGAAAGTAGAGGACGAGCTTAAGAATATTGCGGCATCCGTCGCGGCTACCTATGATACGGTTTACCCCGGCGAATACCGTTATGAGACGGCGGATAATATCGCCTTTTATTATAAGGGTGATGAAGAAATTACCGGTGATTTTACAATTATCGATAGTTTGAAAGAGGCTACAGGCGCAGAGATTACCATCTTTTATAAAGATGTCAGAATGCTGACCACCATCAAAGATGCAGAAGGGCAGCGTTTAATCGGTAGCGGTGTAAGTACCATTGTCTGCCGTGATGTTTTGGATTTGAAAACAGCGAAATTTTATGATGAAGTAAACATCGGAAACAAGGCGTATTGTGCCTATTATATGCCCCTTCTTACCGAAAATGGCGGTTGTATCGGTATGATTGCGGTGGCTAAACCGGCAGAAATTATTAAGGATATGGTTTTTAAGGCGGTTATTCCCATTGCTTTTGTGATTGTGGCAGGTATGCTTGTAGCGGGTTTTATTTCTTTCCGCTATTCGAAAAATCTTGCCATAGCCATCGGTAATTTGCAGAAAGCCCTGGCAAATGTAGCAAAGGGCGAGTTGTCCAAGGAACCCCATCCTACGGTTATGGGGCGTAACGATGAGATTTCCGATATGGGTAAATCCATTGTGGCAATGCAGAAATCCCTGCACGTGCTGATTGAGAGGGATGTTTTGACGGAGCTTTATAACCGCCGATGCGCGAATCAGCGTCTTAAGAAAATTATGTCCAAGGCAGAGGCTACGGGAACCCGTTTCTGCATCGCTTTGGGCGATATTGACTTTTTTAAGAAGGTTAACGATACCTACGGACATGAGGTGGGTGACAAGGTGCTTGTGGCGGTCGCTAAGGCTATGAAAGCATCCATGACAGGCAAAGGTTTTGTGTCCCGCTGGGGTGGCGAGGAATTCCTGATTGTATTTGATGAGACGGAATACGAGGCAGGCCTTGAGAAAATCAAGGCTGTGCTTGATAACGTGCGCAAACTGCAGATTCCGGACGAGCGTTTTGAAGATCCGATTCAGGTTACCATGACCTTTGGTCTTACCCCGGGCGGTGCGGAAGATGACATGGACCAGTTACTTCGTGTTGCGGATGAAAGATTGTACAAGGGTAAAACCGGAGGACGTAATCAGATTGTGGGAGAACCTGTGGTGCCCAAAAAGAAGAGAACGCCGGAAGTGCAGGCGTAACGGCGGATTTGGAGAAACGATATGAATAATAAAAGAGTAAACAACGGCATTACAGAAGTGCTTTACGAGGATAATGCATACGCAAAAGAGTGTGTCGCCAAGGTTTTAGAATGTAAGGAAGTAATCCGTCAAACGGATGATAAAGAAGAAAAATGCTACGGAATTGTCTTAGATAAAACCGTATTCTTCCCGGAAGGCGGCGGACAACCGGCGGATGAGGGAGTGCTTTGTATTGTGGAGGATAGTAAAGAAGAATCAGCTGACACGGCAGGAGTAACAAGCAAAGAAGAATCGACCGGCAAGGCAGGAGCGATAGCCAAAGAGGATTTATCGTCCCTGGAAATCGTAAAAGAATTGCCCGTGGCAGATGTTCAGAAAGAGGACGGGGTTATTTTACACTACGTAAAAGAGCCTTTGGCAGCAGGAACGAAAGTGTTGGCGAAACTGGATTTTGCCCTGCGTTATGAAAGAATGCAGAATCATTCCGGGGAGCATTTGTTCTGCGGACTGATTCACAAATTATGCGGCTATGAAAACGTAGGTTTTCACATGTCCAAGGATTGTGTCACCGTGGATGTAAACGGAAGTTTATCTGCGGAGGATTTTGCTAAATTAGAGAGACTTGCCAACGAAGGTGTGGATGCAAACCGCGAAATCAAGGCGGTATATCCCGAGCATCCCGATGAACTGGAGTATCGCAGTAAGTTAGAGCTTACGGAGGATATTCGCGTTGTATTGATTGAAGATTATGATGCCTGCGCATGTTGTGCGCCCCACGTGCAGCGCACGGGAGAAATCGGCCTGATTAAGGTGATGGATTTTATGAGTCACAGAGGCGGTACCCGTTTTACATTGAAGTGCGGTAAATGGGCGCGGGAAGACTATGGCATTTTACATGAAGAAATAACTCAAATGATGCGTCTTTTCTCGGCAAAGCGTGAGGAGTGTCACTTGGCGGCAGCAAGGGTAAGTGAGCAGCTGAAAGACCAGCACGAGACCATTACTGCATTAAAAAAACAGATTACGGCCTTGCATATGGATAAAATGTATGAGGCGGTGCGTAATCACCCCGACAAGACCGTACATATGATTTTTGACGAGGCCTTGGATGAGGTGCAGATGCGTACATTAATTAACGAAGGTGTTACCGTTGTGCCCGGGCTTGTGGCCGGTTTTATGGGGCAAGACGGTGCAGGCTATCGTTATATCATCGGTAAAAATGAGTCTGTGGAAGAGCCGGACTTGCGTGCTTTTGCCAAGGATATGAATACAGCATTAAACGGCAGAGGCGGCGGTTCCGTGAAGATGATTCAGGGCAGTGTTGCGGCGAGTCGTGAAGAGATAGAGGCATTTTTACAGAGAATTAGCAAGTAAAAGGTGTGCCGGTGAAGCTTTTTTAAGAAAAGCGAAAGAGAGATTTAAAAATAAATTTAACCCAAAAGAGAAGTGAAGGCGGAGTAAATTATGTCCAGGAACAGAATTTTTCGGATTGTATGTTTTATAATTTTTATGGTGGCGACAGCCGTTGTAATAATGTTGGAAAATGTGGATAACGGCGCATATTCTGCGGACGCGGTGGCAATAAAAGCACTGGAGAGCAGTAAATACGTTACTGTGGAAGAGACGGCAAATTATATTGCATTTGAGCCGGCGGAAGAATTTTATAATAAGGGGATTATCTTTTATCCCGGCGGAAGCGTGGAGCCTGAGGCGTACGCACCCCTTATGCACGCGGTAGCAGAAGAAGGGTATCTTTGTGTTATTGTGAAAATGCCTTTGAAACTGGCAGTTCTGGATACAGACAAGGCGGACGCCGTTCGTAAGGATTACCCGAAGGTGGCAGACTGGTATCTGGCCGGTCATTCTTTGGGCGGTGCAATGGCATCAACCTATGCCCATGAAAATGCAAGCGGACTTCGTGGTGTGATTCTGTTGGCTGCCTATTCGACAGAAGATTTGACGAAGGATAATCTGGAAGTGTTAAGTATTTACGGTTCCATGGACTGCGTTTTGAATATGGATAACTATAAAACATACAGAAGCAATCTTCCCGCAGATATGACAGAACTGGTGATCAATGGCGGTAATCACGGCAATTTCGGTAACTACGGTGCCCAGAGAGGTGATGGTGTTGCCAAATTGTCTGCAGAGGAGCAGCAGGCTGCCACGGTGGAAGCAATTTGTGAATTGTTGAAATAGTTTGCAAATAAGCCGGGCCGGCGAAAGCCTAAAGATAGGAATAGAGGTCGGCATAAATAAAGTATGATTTCTCGAAAGAAGTCTGAAAGATGTGTAAGAAATGAGTAACAGACAAAAAGGTATTCTCTGTATTATCGGCTGTGCCTTCTGCTTTGCATTGATGAATTTGTTCGTGAATCTGGCAGGAGATGTGCCCGTGATACAAAAGGCGTTTTTCCGCAATGCGGTGGCGCTGATTTTTTCCGGAATTGTATTATTCAAAAACACTACGAAAGAAGAGAGAAAAGTAACCAAGGATAATTTTTGGTTACTCTTTTTGCGTTCGTTAGCAGGTGGAATCGGCTTTGTATGCAACTTTTATGCCGTGGACCATATGAATATTTCCGATGCGTCTATGTTAAACAAGCTGGCGCCCTTCTTTGTCATAATTTTTTCGGCGATTTTCTTAAAAGAAAAGGCGAACTGGTTCCAGTGGCTTTCGGTAGTATTAGCCTTCGTAGGAAGTCTTTTTATCGTAAAACCCACCTTTGGCATGGAAGTCATTCCGGCGGTAGCGGGCCTAATTGGTGGCCTGGGCGCAGGCATTGCATACACCTGTGTGCGTAAATTGGGTCAAAAAGGAACGAAAAGCACTTTTATCGTGTTCTTCTTCTCGGCATTTACCAGCGTGATTCTGGCGCCGATTGTAATTTTTAATTATCAGCCCATGGAATGGTGGCAGTGGGGATTCCTGATTCTTACCGGACTTGCGGCTTCCGGCGGGCAGTTTTGCGTGACGGCGGCCTACACTTATGCGCCTGCTAAGGAGATATCCGTATATGATTATTCCCAGGTAATTTTTGCGGCGATTCTTGGATTCTTCTTCCTAAATCAGGTGCCGGACGTGTTCAGTATTATCGGTTATGCCATCATTATTGTGGTTGCCATTGCTATGTATCTGAAGCAGAAATAAGGATTTTTCACGCAGGCACAGTGATAAGACATATAAAAGGTCCGGAAAAAGGATAAAATTTTCAGAAAATAGCAGAATTTTAATACAAAAAGAGTGCAATTTATAACGGATTAAGTTATAATGGTTGTGTATAGGTGTTTAAAGGGGATAACACTTACAACGCGGGAGGCCATATGAATTATATTTATCATTATGATTTGGCGGCAATTCTCATATGTATTATCGTGGGGGGATTATTCTATTCCAAGAAGCATTTTCCCAGTAAATCAAACAGGCTGTTCTTAACAATCGGGGCATTGATTATCACTGCCTCTGTTTTCGATGTCATTTCGGTATTTACCCTGACTCATATCGATACGGTTCCTATTTGGTTTAATTACCTGGTGAACTGTACATTTTTCTTGGCGTTCAACTGTACTTACATAGTTTATTTTATATACATTCTTTTGATTACGGAAAGAAACAAGGAACCTTATGGTAAAGTTGTAAAAATAGTCAACTCTGTTGTTCTTCTTTACATTAATTTTGTAATTTTAACAACGCCCTGGTTGAAGTTAGTCTTTTATTTTGAGGGCAATGAATATAAGCATGGCCCCTTGCATGTCAGTCTCTATGTGGTTGCGTTTATTATGTTGGGCGGATGTATTTTTACCATTTTGACTTCCAAACGTAAAATTAACAATATGCATCTTATTACCACTTGTGTCATTGCAGTGATTTCAATTGTTGCAATTCTGGTTCAGTTTGTTTGGAATGAATTGCTGTTGGTTGATTTTGTAGCGGCCCTTTTATTCTTTATGTTGTTCCATTCTTTGCAGAATCCGGATGAGTATCTGGATAAGGAATTGGATATTTTTAACATGAAGGCCTTTTTACAGAAGATTGTCAATCTTTCCGGTAAAAAACGCGGTTTTACCGTTCTTGCTTTTGAAATCGAAGGATTTCAGTTTGTAGACCAATTCATGGGTGTGGAAAGCGGTAATGACTTGCTTGCTGTTGTAGTAAAAGATTGCCTGAAAGAACTAAAGGGTGATTTGTATCATCTTGACGGAACTAAATTCGCATATATTTTTGATAAAAACAGCAAAGAAATTGAAGAGTATGCAGACTGGTTAAAATGGCGTTTTGTTACGGCGTTCCGCGTAAACAGGGTTGCCGTAAACTTATCACTCCGCTTATGTAAGGTGGATTTCCCGGAAGTGGCATCTACCCGTGAAGAGATGTTAAATGCCATTACTTCTTCCCTTGAACAGGCGAAGGAGGAGAATTCTTATGATGTGATTGAGGCAACAAAGGAAGCCATTGAGAAGCACCAGAGAAGTGCAATTATCAGCCATATTTTAAAAGGTGCGGTGCGTAACAAGAGCTTTGATGTTTATTTCCAGCCTATATACTCTTTTGAAGATCGGGCATTCAGTGCGGCAGAAGCCCTTGTAAGACTTCAGGATCCGGAGCTTGGTTTTATTCCGCCCGATGAATTTATTCCCATTGCAGAGCAGAACGGCTTAATTCTTGAGGTTGGCGATATTGTATTCCATAAGGTTTGTGAATTCTTACAGTCCAGCGAGGTAACCAATTTGGGAATTCGTTATGTGGAAGTGAACTTGTCTATGGTGCAGTGTATACAGGAAGACTTACATAAACATTTGAAGGCCATTATGGACCGCTACGAGATTCCTTATCATATGATTGATTTCGAAGTGACAGAGACCTTCTCAACTTCGGATAACCGAATTCTTATGAACAATATGTCTAACCTGATTGATTCCGGCTGTACTTTCGCAGTGGATGATTACGGTACAGGGTTCTCTAATGCGGATTATTTGATTGAGTTTCCTTTTGACCTGGTAAAGATTGATAAAAGCGTGGTCTGGTCTGCGACTGACAACGAAAAGGCAATGAAGGTGTTGGAACATACGGCAGCTATGATTAGAAGTCTTGGTCTTAAAATCGTGGCAGAGGGAGTGGAAACCTTCGAGCAGGTACTTATGCTTCGCAGTATGAGGTGTGAATTCTTACAGGGATACTATTTCTCGAAACCGCTTCCGCCCGACCAATACATTGAGTTCCTGCGTAATGCGGAAGTCTGCATTAAAGAAAAGCTGACAGACCGTTTGGCGATGCTGTCATAATTGCAAAGGATAATAGAAATGATTAGAAAATTTGATACCAAAGTACAGGTTTTAAAATATAAGGTACTGCGCGAAGTGGCCAAAAGAGCCTGGGAGGGGAATTTAGAAAATGCAGCTTTTGAAATTCCCAAAGCGATTGTTCCGGGGCGTGAGCCGACCATGCGTTGTTGCGTGTACAAAGAAAGAGCGGTTTTGGGCGAAAGTGTCAAAATCGCTATGAATACCACGATGGACGGAAAAGGGTATAAAAAAATCGTTCAGGTAATCGACATTGCCTGTGATGAGTGCCCCGTAGGAGGTTATGAAGTAACCAATGCCTGCCGAGGCTGTATTGCCCATCGTTGCGGAGATGTGTGTCCCCGCGATGCCATTACCTATGACGAGCACCAGAACGCCCACATTGATAAGAGCAAATGTATCGAGTGCGGTAAATGTGCCCAGGTTTGTCCTTACAGTGCCATCAAGCACAATGTCCGTCCCTGTCAGAATGCTTGTAAAGTGAAAGCAATCAGCATGGACGAGAATCAGGCAGCGCTGATTGACGAGGAGAAATGTATCTCCTGTGGTGCCTGCGTATACCAGTGCCCCTTCGGCGCCATTACAGACGCATCTTTTATCTTGGATGCCATCGAACTGATTAAGAACAGCGATAATAATAAAAATTATAAAGTATATGCTTTGGTAGCACCCTCCATTGCCAGCCAGTTTAAATATGCAAAGCTTGGCCAGGTAGTGACCGGGCTTCGTGAGATGGGCTTCCACAACGTGGTTGAAGTTGCTTTGGGCGCAGATATGGTAGCGGATTCGGAAGCGAAAGAGCTGGTGGAGAAAGGATTTCTTACAAGTTCCTGCTGTCCTGCCTTTGTACAGTACATCAAGACGCAGTTCCCGGATATGGTGAAACATATTTCACACAACGATTCGCCTATGGTTGCGTTAAGCAAGGTGCTGAAAGATAAGCATCCGGATTGTAAAATTGTCTTCATCGGGCCCTGTACCGCAAAGAAGACCGAATTCCAGCAGGAAAGCATCAGGCCATACGTGGATTGTGTAATTACTTTCGAGGAATTACAGGCCTTATTTGACAGTAAGGATATTGATATTACGACCCTGGAAGAAGGGCATATGTATTTTGCGTCTTACTTTGGCCGAATTTTCGCAAGAAGCGGTGGTTTGACCGAGGCTGTGGAAGAGGCCATCAAGGAGCAGGGAGTGACGGATTTTGAGTTGCGTCCCGTGGTTTGTAACGGTATTGCGGAATGCAAGATGACGTTGCTTAAGGCCAATAAAGGCATAGATGTGGGGAATTTTATCGAAGGTATGGCCTGTGTGGGCGGTTGCGTCAATGGTGCGGGTTGTCTAACCCATAGCGAGCGTAACAAGTTGGAAGTAGATAAGAGCGGTAATGAGGCGCTTGAGAAATCCATATCCAATGTACTTAAGATTTTGCAGTAAAATTTTATAAATAAAGGGAAAAACATATAAAAACGGAGGTTACATATGGCAAAAATGGATTTATCAATTAAGAAGAATGCGGATATCAGCCGTAACAAGACGGCGTTAATCTGTATGACAATTACAACAGTATTGTTGGCGGCAGCGTATTTTCTTGAGGTGTTAAAAGAGGCAAGAGAGTTAGAAGATTATTTTATCTTATTGGCAACCTGTATTGTTCCCCCCATTATTGCGTGGGTGATGTATATTCTTAAGAAAGATAATGCAATTATCCGCTATGTTTTGAGCGTGGGATTTTTGGTATTTTATACTTATTTACTGTTTACATCAACTTCAGCACTGGCATTTTGCTACATTGGCGTTGTTTTTGTAATATTGACGGTTTATGTGGATTTGAAGCTTAGCATCATTATGGGTGTGTATTCTTTTATCTTAAATGTTGCTATTTTTGTAAAGAATGCATTGGACGGCGGATTGTCTGCGGATGAGCTTGCTAACGCTGAGATTGTAATTGCGTTTGTTATTTTCTTAAGTGTATTCGGTATTGTTTCTATCAGCAAAGTAGCGCAAATCGGCAAAGAGACTGCAGCGAAAGCAGATCTGCAGAGAGATCAGTCTGAGAAATTGCTTCAGACTACTATGGAAGTTGCAACTTCCATTACAGAGAATATCCAGATGGCAGCAGGTGAAAGCGAAACGCTTGGCAAGGCAATCGAAGCAACCAAGTATGCTATGGAAGATTTGTCAGGCGGTGCAGGCGATACGGCAGCAGCCATTGCGGAACAGCAGTGCAGCACCGAAGAAATCGACGGCTATATTAAAGGCGTTGGCGCTTCTACCGATGAAATCGTTACAGAAATCGGAAACACCGAGGAAAGCATCAGTGTTGCTGACGGCGTAATGAACGAATTGCTTGAGCAGGTAAAAGTATCCGAAGAAAAGGGTGCTTTGGTAGCGAAGGAAATGGATGAGTTAAAAGAATACGCTGACAAAATGGTTACCATTGTTAACTTAATCAGTAAGGTGGCAAGGCAGACTTCTATGTTGGCATTGAATGCAAGTATTGAGGCTGCAAGAGCCGGTGAAGCAGGTAAGGGCTTTGCGGTAGTAGCAGGTGAGATTTCTGACTTGGCGGCACAGACCAATCATGCAACCGATGATATTAATAACTTAATTGCTAACGTAGGCAAATCTTTGGATGAAGTGGTTGTAGCGGTAGACGAGTTACTTGCAAGCAATCAGAATCAGAATGAATTCGTTGGCCAGACGGCAGAACACTTCCGAGAAATCGGAAACAGTGCCCGTAAGATTTCCGAGCAGGCTGTTCAGTTAAAAGAAGCGGTAGAGTCAGCATCTGCAGCAAATTCAGCCGTTGTGGAAAGTATCCAGAATGTGTCTGCGGTAACCGAAGAAGTAAGTGCAAGCGCAATTGCTACTTTGGAAAGTTGCGACCAGAACCAGGAAAGCATTCAGAAACTTGCGGAAATTATGGAAAGCTTACGTGAAGAAGCTGCAAGATTACAGCAGTAAGATTTGTATAAATGAATATGAAATAACGGATAAAGACTTCGGCGCATTGCCGAAGTCTTTTTTCATAATAATTCCAACAGTTGCTACGGGATTTTATTTTGTGTATAATAATAGGGTATGCGCATTTTATGGTGGATAAAAGAATGCGCCTTGAATTTTTGCGAATGAGGTGTTTTATGAAAAGAGAGCGTTTGGGAAGCCGTCTCGGCTTTATTCTGTTAAGTGCCGGATGCGCAATCGGCATTGGTAATGTATGGAAATTTCCCTATATGGTAGGACAGAATGGTGGCGGTGCCTTTGTTTTGATTTATTTGTTTTTCTTAATTGTGATGGGTGTTCCTGCCTTAACGGTGGAATTTTCTTTGGGGCGCGCGAGTCAGAAGAGCCCCGTTAAAATTTACAAGGAACTTACGCCCGGTAAAAAGGTGTGGAATATTCACGGTTATATGGCGATGGCCGGAAACTATATTCTTATGATGTTTTATACCTGCGTAACAGGTTGGATGTTACAGTATTTTGTGAAAACTGCCACAGGCGAGTTTGAAGGCGCGGATGCGGCCGGTGTTTCGGCGATTTTTAACGGTATGCTTGATAAACCTGTTGCAATGATTATTTATACCTTCCTGGTAATTATTGTTTGCTTCGGCATTAATTCAATCGGTGTGCAAAAAGGTCTCGAGCGCGTAACCAAATATATGATGATTGCCCTGCTGGTAATTATGGTGGCCCTGGCAATCAACAGTATTTTCTTAGAGGGCGGTGCAGAAGGACTTAAGTTCTACCTTGTGCCTGATTTGGCAAGAATGCAGGAAGTCGGTATCGGTAAGGTGATTGTGGCTGCAATGACACAGGCTTTCTTTACTTTGAGTCTCGGTATCGGTTCCATGGCGATTTTCGGCAGTTACCTGGACAAGGAACGCAGTCTTATGGGTGAGGCCGTAAATGTAGCGGTTTTGGATACTTTTGTGGCTTTTGTATCAGGCTTGATTATGTTCCCGGCCTGTATGGCATACGGTGTAGATGTGAATGCAGGACCACCTTTGATTTTTGAGACTTTGCCCAATATTTTTAATCATCTTCCTATGGGGCGTCTTTGGGGAAGTTTGTTCTTCGTGTTTATGAGTTTTGCGGCATTGTCTACCGTACTGGCCGTATTCGAAAATATCATTTCCTGTACGATGGACGTGACCGGTTGGAGCCGTAAAAAGACCTGTATTATCAATGCATTTGCCATGATGGTGCTGGTTCTTCCCTGTATCTTCGGCTATAGTATCTGGTCAGGATTCCATCCCTTGGGCGGTACTTCAACCGTGCTTGATTTGGAAGACTTGATCGTAAGTAATATTTTATTGCCTGTAGGTACTTTGATTTATGTTTTGTACTGTACCACACGTTTCGGCTGGGGCTGGGATAAGTTTGAAGCAGAAGCCAACGCCGGCAAAGGTCTTAAGGTGAAGAAGTGGATGCGTCCGTATATGACATTTGTGTTGCCGGTGATGATTTTTATTTTATTTGTATTTTCGATGATTGATGTATTTGTGTAAATATCAAGCATGTAAGAAGGCTTACAGATGCGCTTTTATTTGGCATAAGGCATATTAAAAGCGGAATAACGATTAATGCTATAGATATTTAAGACTTGTATGCAAGGAAGTGTTTTGTGATTTGCTTAAGGACCGTTTTGTGTGCGTCGGTGCTTAGTGATAAATTGAATGTAATTCAATTTGAACTTAGCATCCGTTACGTACACAAATAATGAGTCGGAACGACTCATTTGCGCCCTCGTGAGCGTGAAGCGCATATTCAATTTCACGAGGTGCGCATCCGTACGGAGTACTATGCGAGAATCGCATAGCGAGAGCGAGTCCGTAGCAAACACAAAAGCACTTCCTTGATTCAAAGGAAGAACCATGAAAGCAATTTTATTTGATATGGACAGAACACTTCTGCCTATGGACGAAGAACTTTTTGTTAAAAATTATTTTGGCGGATTGTCCCGCAAATTATGCCCCTTGGGCGTGGAAAAAGAGCCCTTGATTGCAACAATTTGGAAGGCCACCGGCGGTATGATCCAAAATGACGGCAGCCATACCAACTACGAAGTATTTTGGCAGGTGTTTGCGAAGGAATTAAACGTGGACGCGACCGCTTTTATCGAGGCGTCAGATGCCTTTTACCAAAAAGAATTTTATGATGTAAAAGCAGTGACCGCAGAGAATCCTTTGGCAGTGGAAGCGGTAAAAGCCGCAAGAGCGGCAGCGGATAAAGTGGTGCTGGCATCCCAGCCGATTTTCCCCATAGCGGCACAGCTTGCAAGGGCATCTTTTGTAGGCTTGAAGGAAGAGGATTTCGATTTGATTACGGCCTATGAAACCGAAAGCTATGCCAAGCCGAATCCAAAGTATTATGAGTCGATTTGCAAGCGTTTGGGCGTGGAACCCAAGGATTGCTTAATGATTGGCAATGATGAGAAAGAAGATATGTATGCAGCGTCTCAGGCAGGGTTAAACTGCTATTTGGTGACAGATCACATTAATGCAAGAGAAGATTATCCTTGGGACGGACCGCGGGGCACATTCAAGGATATGATTGAGATGTTGAAGAATTTATAATGGCAGGTAATATTTATTTTGTGCTGAATGTGATATTTCTATCCAAATATTTCGTTATATGTTTTACTTATGATATTTTATAAATACACAGATACAAATAAACAGATTCAATCAGCGGGTACTGGGGAACCGCCGGTACTTAGGTTCTGTTTTTTAGAACCTTATGTACCGTTGTGTGTGACACGTAGCGAGAGCGTGCCCGCGTTGAATTGTTTATTTGTATCGTCCTTATATTAACAGAAAGGAGGTATCCCATGAAAATTAATATGCCACAGGCGGTAAAAGAGATTATCGCAACGTTACAACAGAATAACTATGAAGCGTATGCCGTGGGTGGTTGTGTCAGGGATTCGATTCTTGGAAGAGAACCCAACGATTGGGATATTACAACCTCCGCATCACCGGAAGAAGTGAAGGCGCTGTTTCGTCGCACCATTGATACGGGTATTGAGCACGGTACCGTAACCATTATGATTGACAAAGTGGGTTACGAAGTCACGACCTATCGAATTGATGGGAAGTACGAGGACGGCAGACACCCGACGGAAGTTACTTTTACAAGGAATCTGAAAGAAGACCTGCTTCGCAGGGATTTTACCATCAATGCCATGGCGTATAACGATACGGATGGGCTGGTGGATATTTTCGGCGGATTGGAAGATATAGAGCGCAAGGTAATTCGTTGCGTAGGCGACCCGAGAGCGCGTTTTACGGAGGATGCCCTGCGTCTGATGCGTGCGGTGCGTTTTGCGGCGCAGCTTGGCTATACGATTGAAGAAGAAACCCGCAAGGCAATGAAGGAAATTGCCGGGAATCTTAAGAAAATCAGCGCGGAGCGTATTCAGGTGGAACTGGTAAAAACCTTGGTTTCGCCTAATCCTTTTATGATGAAAGATGCCTATGAATTAGGACTTACGAAATATTTTATGCCGGAGTTTGATTTGGCGATGGAGACCGAGCAACGTAACCGTCACCACATGTATACGGTGGGCGAGCATTCCCTGGTTGCCACCGGGCATATCCGGGCGGATAAGGTGTTGCGACTTACCATGCTGATGCACGACTTTGGGAAACCCTTATGTATTACGACGGACGAAGAAGGAATTGACCATTATTACGGGCACCCCGCGAAGTCGGAAGAGATGGCGGAAGAAATCCTTCACCGATTGAAATTCGACAATGACACCATTCGTAAGGTGTGCATTCTGATTCGCCATCATGATGAAAGAATTGTGCCGGGATTGAAGTATATGCGTCGTGCAATGGCGCGCATTGGCGAAGAGGCATTTCCTGAATTGTTCGAAGTGCAGGAAGCAGACATTTCTGCCCAGAGCAATTATAAAAGAGATACGAAACTTGCCAACCTTGAGGCAAACCGCAAGGATTACGAAGAAATCTGTGCGAAGAGTCAATGTGTATCCAAGGCGACTTTGGCGGTGAGCGGCAAGGATTTGATTGCCTGCGGCATGAAGCCCGGCAAGGAAATCGGCGCGGTTTTGGACGCCATGTTACAAGAAGTAATAGAGTCCCCGGAGCACAATGAGAAAGAATATCTTTTAAAGAAATTCCTGCCCTGATTTTAACATACTTTTCCAAGGGCATTCATACAATATCATAGCGGAAGAAGCGAAAGACTTTTTAGGAAGGTTTCGGTGCTTTCGTATGTTGTGAGTATGAAGCCTAAGGAGGAAGATAAAATGAATGACAGGGCCATCACCCTTTTGGAAAACTATGACTTTACGGTATTAAAAAGTCACAAGGTAAGAGGTGCTTTTGTGTGCGAGACCGACAAGGGCCTTAAAATTATGAAAGAGTACCAGGCACCGGTGTCTAAGCTTGGGTTGATGGACGTATTGTTGCAGGCTGTGGCAGGGAAGGCGGCGGTCTTTGTGGATACGCTTGTGCCGGATAAAGAGGGGAATTTCATCTCCTACGATAGAGAAGGTATGGGCTATGTGGTCAAAGACTACCAAGAGGGAAGAGAGTGTTCCCCTAAGGATGTGGAAGATTTAAAGCTTGCCATGCATTCCCTTGCGCTTCTTCACGAGGAGCTTTTCTATCCCGAAGAGGTTTTGCCGGAAGGCTTACACAGATTCGACTTAGAAGCAGATGTGGAGCGCCAGAATAAAGGTCTTAAAAAGATTCGTTCTTTTATCCGCGGGCGCGGGCGCAAGACGGAGTTTGAGCTGGCACTTTTGGATGCTTATAATGTGTTTCTTTCCCAGGCACTTAAGGTTGAGGAACGGATCAAAGAAGAGGACTTTGGCGGTCTTTATGCTGAGATTGAGACGAAGAGGCAGTTTGCCCACGGCGATTATCAGTATCACAATGTTTTGTTTGGAAAAGAGCAGGCGGCGGTGATTAATTTCGAGAAGTGCCAGTGGGACAGCAGAGTGAGGGACGTTGCGCTTTTTATGCGTAAAACCCTGGAGAAGGCAGACTGGGACGTGGCCCTTGGCGCGAAACTTCTGGAAGAATACGAGGCGGTAAATCCCCTTAGTGACAGCGAGAAACGGCAGTTATTTTACCGCTTGGCTTACCCTGAGAAATTCCGCAAAATCGCTAACTTTTATTACAATTCCAACAAGGCCTTTTTATCGGGCCAGTATATGGCGAAGTTAGAGAATATTTTACGGCTGGAGAATTCCAAGGCAGTGTTCTTGCGTAAAGTATTCGACGATGAAATATAAACGTGTTACAATATAGAAGAAGGAAGTTATGTAGCAACGACTTCTTTCAAAGAGCAACGACAAACCATATTGCCTACGGAGGGCGATGATGAAAAAGTATCGAAAGCTACTTATGATGTGTTTGCTTATGATGTGTTTAGTATCCTGCGGGCGGGACGAAGAGCCTGTATCGGAGGAGCCTGTATCTGAGCAGACGGCCAATTACATATATGAAGATACGGCGATTCTTGTCACTATGGATACCGGCGAGCAGTGCATTACGTTTCAGAACATTGAAACGGGGCTTCGCTATACCTTAAGCTACGATGGCGTCACTCATTTTAACGATAAGTACGGTAGTGCAATGTCGGCAAAGCAGGTGCGTTGCGGTGTTGTGGCGGATATTACTTTTGATAAAAGTGACAAGAAGTTGCTTTCTTTGAATGTGTCCCCGGATTATTTTGTGTATTCCGACATTGCGTTTGAAGAGTTTATCAAAAACGACAGCCGTCTTATGTTCCTAAACGAGGAATATAAGCTGGATGATTTTCTTGCGATTTCCGACGGTAATATGAATCTGGACCAAATGGAATTGAGCAAGGGCGATGTGATATCCATCTGCGGTAAGGACCATACCATCTACAGTATTTATCTGCAGAGCGGGCATGGTTATCTTCGTTTGGAGAACGATGAATATTTTATCGGCGGTTGGATTGAAGTGGGCAATAAAATCATCCGTTCCGTAACGGAGGATATGCTTCTTACGGTGCCTGAAGGGTCTTATGAGGTGTTAATCAGCAATGACGGTATTACCGGTGTAAAAAGTGTGACTATCGGCCGTAATCAGGAAGTGACCCTAGATTTGGGCGATATTGATGTAGAGAAAAAATTTGGCAACGTATTGTTTGTATTAAATCCGTCAGATGCGGAATTATTTGTGGACGGCGAGAAAGTGGATACCGGCGCGCCGGTGTCTATGGAATACGGTATTCATCAGTTGATTTGCCGTGCGGACGGCTATGATACCATGGCAAGTTATATTAAGGTAGGTGAGCCGTCGGCGTCTGTTACATTGACGTTGACTGAGAACGGAGAAGATGACGATGATGAAGATTCGTCGGAAGACAGCAGTGAATCATCGGAGAACAGTTCGGAAAGCACAAGCCAGAATTCTTCGCAGAACAGCAGTCAGTCGTCAGAGAACAGTTCGAATTCTTCCGAAAACAACAGTTCCCAGAATAGCAGCCAGTCTTCGGAAAGCAGTTCCGGTTCGTCAGAGAATAACAGCGGTTCCGAAAACAGCAGTAACAGTTCCGGCAACAGTTCTGCTACCGGCAGTACCGGAACCACGGGCACAAGTGCCAAGGTGTACGTGGACGGGCCTGCAGGCACTGAGATTTACGTGGACGGAAGCTATGTGGGCATCGCCCCCATCTCTTTTAGCAAGCCGGAAAACAGCGTGGTGATTACCCTTAGAAAGACGGGTTATCAGACGAGAAGCTACACGATTCAGTTAGAAGACGATGACAAGGACGTGCACTATTCTTTCTCGGACTTGTTAGAGATTGGACAGTAAAAATAAATAGCAGGATAGTGATAGGCGGATTGTATAATTCGCCTATGATACATTAAAGAGAAGCATGAGGAGCAAAGAGATGGTAAACAAAGAGAAATACAGTTATGAAGATTTTCTTGAAATCATTAAGGCGTTGCGGGCGCCTGACGGCTGTCCCTGGGACAGAGAGCAGACTCACGACAGCCTTCGCCCCTGTATGCTGGAGGAGGCTTATGAGTTCTTATCTTCCGTTCGTATTTTGGAAGAGACCGGCAGCGCGGACAATATGTGCGAAGAGCTTGGGGATTTGCTTTTACAGATTGTAATGCATGCAGAGATTGCCGGCGAAGAGGGGCTTTTTACTATGGACGACGTGGTAAATGAAATCAGTCGTAAAATGGTGCGCCGTCACCCCCACGTATTCGGGACTACGGAAGTTTCCGGCGTGTCGGACGTTTTAAACAACTGGGACGACATTAAGAAAAAAGAGAAAGAAGGCAAGGCTTGGATTGAGTCGCCTTTGCGTGAAATCCCGGCAGAGCACCCTGCCCTTACCCGGGCATCCAAGGTCCTTAAGAAAGTCAACAAGGTCTACGAGCCTATCCTTGACTATGATGCTTCTTTGGACAAGCTTGGTGCAAGCATTGAGGCTTTAAAACAGCAGGGGAAGGATATTCCGCAGGAAGAGCTTGAAAAGGAGCTTGGTAAAATGCTGATGGAGCTTTCTGCAATTGCGGCAGAGAAGAAGATTTATTCTGAGCAGCTGTTGATTGATTGCGTGGAAGAAACCATAAAGAAGTATGAGAAGTAGGGCAGTTATATAAAGGTAGATTTGATATATTGTTTTTTATTTACAGAAAGAGGTTTAAATGCAAAAAATCATTAAGACGATACTTTTAATACAATGCTTTATACTTTTTGTACTATCTATGGGGTGTAATACTTCTTCTCAAATTACGGCGGAGGATGAGCCAACTATTCTTTTTGCTATATACGAGGCGCTCCCCTTCGAAGAAGGGTGCGCAGTTATATATTTAGATAATCACGGAGATTTATATTATGATTATTTATATGAGGATTATGCCCTTATATTAGAAAATAACCATTTTACCAATAGTAAATATGTGGGACATATTTCAAATGAAGAGATTGTTGCCAAGTATGATTTGTTTTGTGAAATTCCAGAGAATGTATACTGTGAACATGTTGATGTTTTCGGTGCGGCACCTACGGAACCAATTCAGTTTTACTGTGCTGTGAGGTATAATGAAGAAGGAAATGAAGTGGTTCCGTTATGGAGTTATGATAGTGCGGTAGGTATAATGGATAATAAATCAGCAAAAGAAATTATTCTTTGGATGGATTCCTGGGAATGGGAAATGGAAAAAGAAGGCTGGGATGAAGAAACTGAACAATGGTATCCTTGTTCGGATTGGAGTAATTTAGGATGTGTTCGTTTGTATTTAGAACAATAAAAACAAATGCATTGACTGCGAGGAAGAAACTATAAGGAAGTATGAGAAGTAGAACCGGCTATATAAAAGTATATTTGCTATACTGTTTTTACTTATAGAAGGAGGTTTAAATGCGAAAAATCATTAAGACGATACTTTTAATACAATGCTTTATACTTTTTGCACTATCTATGGGGTGTAATAATTTTTCTCAAATTACAGCGGAGGATGAGCCAACTATTCTTTTTGCGATAGCGGAAGCAGTTCCGGACGAGAGTGGCGTAGCTGTGATATATGTGGATAACAAAGGAAATATTTATTATGATTATCTGTATGAACCCTTAATTCCTATGTTAGAAAGCGGTACATATAGTTTTGGAGAGGTTGTTGGACAGATTCCGAGTCAAGAAGTGATAGAGAAATATTATAAGTTATGCGAAATACCGGAAGGGGTAATTACGGCACAAGTGGACACGATTGGTGCAGCATCCGACGAAGTGATTCAAATTTATTATGGTTTGATATACAACGAAGAAACAATAGAGACAAAAAGATTATGGACTTATAGTGAAACAATAAGTATGTTAGATGATGAAACTGCTAAAGATATTATTCTTTGGATGGATTCCTGGGAATGGGAATTGGAAAAAGAAGGCTGGGATAAAGAGACGCGACAATGGTATCCCTGTCCGGAGTGGAGTAACTTAGAAAGCGCCCATTGGTATTTTGATTAAAAATTTTTTTTGGAAAATATAATTACCAATTGATGAAAGAAAGGACTTGGGATGAAAAAACGACCCTGGATTATTATTGGCAGTATCTTACTATTAGGTATTGTAATAGGAATTTTTATTATTCCTTCGCTTCATAAATATGATCAGCTGACAAGTAAGGATACTAGAATAGTGTTTTTTGAATCATCTACATATGATTATCGAACATACGCCGTTATAGCAGTTGATAACGATGGATTGATATACCATATGATAACTCAAGAAGATCCCTTTCTTTTAATATCCGATGGCAGAATATTAAATGGCAATGTTGTAGGTTCTGTACCGAAGTTTCAGATACAGGGATTTTATAATATAATATGTCAAATCAAGAGAGATATTAAATACAGCGAAGAACCGCGCCAATATGCAGAGACAGAGTTAAATACTACATATTTTGGCGTAAGATATTTGGACGGACAGCCTGAATTTATAAAGGTAGGAAGTAATTTTTATGATGCCGATAATCCTAGTATAGCGGTTGTCGAAAATTGGATTGCTAATTGGGAGTGGGAGCTTCCGGTTGAAAACGATAATGGATAAGTAAAAAGACAGGTAGTTTAGCTATCTGTCTTTTTAATTTTTAGTTGGAAACAGCGGATTGAAAGTAGAGGGAGAATCTTAATTTTTTAGAGCAAAATCATCACTTTAACGAAGAGTTAGATACACTTAGCGAAAAAAACAGTACACTTATCGAAATGCTATTGAAAAAAATAAATAGAAATGAAAATATAATAAAGGGGGATTTTATATAAAACAGAGTGCCTATGATGGACGAAAACAGAACAGATGAGGTGACCAAGGATATGGATTATGCAAATGAACTTATGACGGATTATGAACGGGAAGAAGCGGAGCGTATACGAAGAGCCGAAATAGAAAATAAAATATCCCGATTGAAGAATGAATAAAATAATTGCATTGATAATATGAATTATCTGAAGCATTTAAGGGGGAAGATGGAAGATTCCCGGTGGGAGTTAAAAACCTTGCTTGAACAGTCGCTTCGACATGATTATCTGGGAGAGATTGTAGTGCCGGATATTTTTGAGGGTGTGGGAGCGGGCAAAATCAAAAATAGGTTCGAAGAATCCCGAGATAGAATGTATGAGTATACTGAGAATTTATCCGGAATTATTTATAGTATGGAACAGCAGATTGCAAGGCTACAAAGACATATCGGCAGCCTTGATGCAGAGATAGAAAGTTTAAGTATAATGTTATAGGGGGATATATGGAAAATATAAAAGTATCGGTAGAGAAGTATTCTACGTTTCTTAATAAATACAAAGAATTACATGAGCATATTTTAACAGATATTACACATTGTGAGGATGAACTGAAAGAGCTGCTACATACAGAGGGCGGATTTCATGCAACGGAGACATCCAAGACGATTGAGGAAATTCTGGAAGTATGGGATGAAATGGTGAAAACACATTTGGGGGAAGGATTCGATAAAATGGAGCAAAGTGTTTATCATTATATTAATTTCATGCAGGAAGCAGATAATATATAAAAGGGGAATATTATGTCAGATATAAATATTAATTACGTAAATGTGGAAGCAAAGGTAGACGAAATACAACAGTATATAGATACCAATATAATGGATAAAGCAGAAGCAGATTATAAAATGTTGGAAGAGTTACTTAATGAGATGGAAGGAAGTTTTACAAATGAGCTGAGCATTGTACTTGCAAAAGAAAAAGCGACAGTTTATGAGTATATAAAATGTCTCAAAGAAATTTACCGGTTTGTGGGAGAGGCCACGGAAGGATTTCGGGAAGTGGATGAACAGAGTGCAAGCGTAAACAGATTCTGATGAATGACACAGAGGATAAAGAGATGAGTATGGACGATAAAAAAGCAATTCATTATTATATTACTGATGATATGATGTTGAGTATTATTTCATTATTCCGCAGAGGACAAGCCGTGTTTGAAGAAGTATCGGGATTACTTTATAGAGCCGAGGACATATGTGAGAATCTTCCTGCGTCTGTCAGAGAGCAGGAATTAATTGTAAGAGCACAGGATATGAATCATAAGTTGTCAAATTATGACTGCGAATATGAGGGGCAAATCATAGTTTCTGCTATGCAGAGACTGATAGATGGTTTGTACGAAGTGGAGAATACATATACCAATGAAATTCGAGAGAATAGTGTATATTTTCAGAGTGATGTGTGGCGGAGTGGCACAGGTCAAGTGGGTACGGAACATATAGCGACAATGTTTTTACTTGATCCGGAACAGGCAGAGATCAAAGCATTATCTGATTACATTATGGAAAGCGTGTATAAAATAGCAGAAATTCGTCAAGAAACAGAGCATTTGTCTGATACAGAAATTGCAACATATTTCAATGCCATTCATAGTTATATACAAAGAGTGTGTCCTTATGAATATATGCTATATATAACAGACGGAATTCCGACTGCAGTACAGCAGAAAATGTATGAAAAATTAAAAGAGAAGGCAGATATTTATGTCGAGGCAGTGCAGTTACAGAGCCAGCTATTATCAATGGAATATCCTTATGCGTGGAATCCGGATTTTCTAAGTATGGAGAATACATTAGAAATTGTTGAAATCTTCCATAGGAATAAAGTATATGAAAATGACAAAAAAGCATTATTTTTATCACAGATTTATGTAGAAACATTTGGTGGAAAATATACACGTGAGAAATTAGAAGATTTTTCAACTAAAATAAAGTTGGATGAAATGTTTGATGAAAATTTGGCTAATTCATATGTATTAAATCATAGTGCTGATTATTTGGATAATTATAATGAAAATATATCCCTTAGTGAAGAAGAATTTTCAAATATTCTTTATAGTCAGAACAAAGATCATTATACTTGCAATAATCTGGTTATACAGCGTATCAATGAGTTAAAAACGTATATTGGAAATGTCCCGGCTAGCCCTTATGAAATAAGTGATTTGATAAAGTATAGAGGGGCAGGCGTTTTACAATTAACACATAAAGAAAATTATTATCGGTTCGCACATTATATAGAGGTGACGTACAGAGATGTAGAAGCTGCGCAGGATATCAGAGAAAATGGCTGTTATTCCGAATATATTATAGATAAATATTGTTTTATATCTGCAGAATGGTATTATTTTATTGGTCCAAATAGAGTAGATGTGGATGATATGATAGAGCAGATAACCGAAAAAATACTAGGAACTACGCAAGGTGAAAGGGAGAAAGTCTATGAAGCAATTTATAACGTTATATCAGAATAAAAAAAGTTTGTGTGTATTAAAAATAAAAGTAGCTGTATTTGTATTATGTTTTTGTTGTGTATTTATATTTATCGGATGTCAGGGTTATGATGAGGAACCGTTATACGATGAAAATAGTAAAATTATTATTGGAATGGATAGCATTCTATTTAAAGAAAAAATAGTGCAGATGGAATACAAAGAAGTCTGGCATTTTGAACCATATTCCAAAAAGTACTGTATTGAGCCTGATAATTGGGGAAACTATGGTTTGGAGGATATTGAGAAAGTAGCAAGGGAAACCGGTCTTGATCAGGTTGTGTTAGAGGAAGAAGAACAGGTTGTTTTTTTGCAAACGTATGATTTTATGGTATGTGATTATATTGAAGTAATATTTTATACGTTTACGCCGGATGATATTGTAAAATCACACTGTCTTCTTCTGGACAGAGATAGAAATGTGATGGGAATAACCCCATATGAATTGGATTTTGTTATGGCTGCTGGACAAACATATACAGACAGATTAAAAGAAATTGTAATAGAACTGATGGATGAGAGTGTTTATATATGGGGCGCAATTACATATGCACCGCGTTATAAAATAAGCGATTTAAATGAAGATGGATATGTAGATATTTATTCTTCCGTTGGCGATATGTTTTTATGGGATAAAGGAGAATACAGATTGTGTTCAAGAGAAGAAGGGATAGAAGTACTTAATGCAATTGGAGAGGAGGAAATGCAGATAAAATTGCAATTGGAAGCTTTTCAAAGTGAGCATACCAATATTATAAATAAAGAAAATGGAAGGATTACATATTTACAGTTTTATGATATTGCGAATGCCGAAGAAATAAATGCACAGATTAGAGATGTAATTGAAATGAAAGATAAGGAAAGGGAGAAAGCATTCAATATAAGTGCAAGTGATGTAATATATGTGGGGGAACGTTATCTGGTTGTGCATATGTATACATATACTCCGGGAAATCATACTGCGCGCGGAGATATCCTATGCAGGGACTCCCGTTACCTTACATTTGATTTGGAAAAGGGAGCGCTGGTTTCTTTTGGAGATATTTTAGGTGAAAATTACACCAGAGAAGATTTGGTGGCACTTATGTGGAAGGCATATGAGAAAAAAATAAACGAGGTGCCGGATCAGTATTCCAAAGAGGAATTTGATTCTTATTATGAATTCGTATTTGAGCATTATGATGTTCATAGTGCTGTCGGAAGTCCTGTCATAGAGGATTATATAAAATGTTACTTTACCGATGAAGGTATGGTCGTGACATATAGTGACTATATTACATACGGATTTGGAGATATGCCTGTTAAGTATGATTTAGATGAAAGATTAGATATTATAAAGGAATATGAAACTTTGGAACTCTTCTGTTCCTGGAAGGAAATTTACGATGAAGCAGATGGGTAAGCACAAAAGAAAACAGTATGTGATTCTACTTGGTATTTTAATAGTGGTTGTTTTTTTATTCGGTTGCCAAAATCATAACACAGACTCTCAGGCTGATATGGGCAGTAGCGAAGAACTTACTTCCGGATTAGACAGTGTTCTGTCACAAATTGAGATAATAGATGTGAAGTACAAAGAAGTCTGGAATTTTGAACCATATTCGAAGACGTATTATATTGAACCGGAAAATTGGGGGATGTATGGTTTGGAAGATTCCACAAGGATTGCATCAATAACAGGACTTGACCATATGACATTTGCGGATGATGAGCAGGTTGTTTTTTTGCAAACATTTGATTATCAGGTTTGTGATTATATTGAAGAATTTATTTATACCATAACGGCGGATAATATGGTCCAAGAATATATTATTATAATGGATCGGGAGGGTACGTTTAGGGGAGCTGCCAAAGAGCAGGAAGAATATTTTTATGTATTGGGGGAGAATAAAGAGGAGGAACTAAAGGAATATATACTGGGAGAAATAGAGGAAATAGGTAATAAATTTTTTTACTACACATATGTACCGGGATATGTGATTAGCGACCTTAACGAAGATGGTTATATTGATTTATATAGACCGTCTTTTCCGGTTGCGCTTTATTTTGGAAAGGACGGCGGATTTGAAAGGCGTCCCGAAGAAGAGGCATTAGATTGGCAGTGGATAGATTATTGCAGTCAGGAGGAACTAGCGGAACAGGAGAGAATGAATACCTTTATAGAAGAGCATGTATCTATCAAGAAAATTGAAAACAGATACGTTGTATATGCACAGTTTCATGATATCAGTAATGCTGAACTCATAAATGAACAGATTCGTAAACTGGCAGAAGAAAATAAGGATTATTACGTGAGTATGAGTATAGATGATATTATATACGTAGGTGAGAAATATTTAGTGGTACTTATGCGTACACGGACCAGTGATGGGGAATATTATACAGAACCACCGGTAGATGATGGTTCGCGTTATCTGACCTTTGATTTAAAAACGGGAAATATGATTACACTTAAAGACATACTAGGAGAAAACTATGCCTATGATGATATGACAAACCTTATGTGGAAAGCCTACGAGAATAAAATGAATGAAGTACCAGATCAATATTCCAAGGAACTGTTTGATGAATACTATGCAAGAGTTTTGAAAGAATACAATGAGGATTTACAGAGTGCAGAAGAGCTAATGCCTGAAGATAAGGGAAATCGTAATCCGGTATTGGAAGATTATGCACAGTGTTATTTCACGGATGATGGAATGGTGGTTGTATATGGATGTTCGGTGCGGTTTGGTTGGCCTGTGCCACCGGTTAATTATTACTTGAATGAACGCTTAGAGATGATTGAATCTGAAGAGTACGGAGATGATAGAGAGGATGTAATAGAGCATTTTTGTTCCTGGGAGGAAATTTACGATGAAGCAGAGGGATAAGCACAAAAGAAAAAAAGTGTTTTTATTATTTTACATATCAGTAATATTTGCTCTTTTATTCGGTTGTCAAAATAATAAAGACTCTCAGTCTGATATAGATAGTAGCGAAAACTTTACTTCCGGTATATACAGTATTCTGTCACAAATTGAGATAATAGATGTAAAATATAAAGAAGTCATTTACTTTGAGGATTATTCGAAGATTTATTATATTGAGCCGGAAAATTGGGGGATGTATGGTTTGCAGCTTTCGAATAAATTGATGGAGGAAAAGCATTTACAACAGTTAGAATTGGAAGAAGATGAGCAAATCGTATTTATAAAGACATATGATTATCAGGTATGTGATTATATTGAAGAGATTATATATACGATTTCTTCAAAGGATATAGTAAGGAGATATGTGGCTCTAATCGATAGGGAAGGCGGTTATATAGGGGCATCGGCGTATGAAATTTTTTCGCAAGGCAATAATGTGGATAGATTGAAAGAAAGAGTAGAATGTGAGATAGATGATAGAGGATTTCTTGGCGATCCTATTTCGTATGTACCGCGGTTTTATATTAAGGATTTAAATGAAGACGGAAAGGTAGATATGTATCATTCTTATGCGGATATGTTTTTATGGGATGAGGGAGAATATCGATTATGTTCACAAGAGGAAGCGGTTGAATTATTAAATGAAAATGAAGAAAAGGATATGCAGCCCAAAATGCAATTGGAAGCTTTTGAAAGTGAGCATACCAATATTATAAATAAAGAAAATGGAAGGATTACATATCTACAGTTTTATGATATTACAAATGCCGAGCAAATTAATGCACAGATTAGAGATGTAATTGAAAAGAATGATAAGGAAAAAGAAGGAACAATCGATATAAGCGCACATGAGGTTATATATGTAGGAGAACGTTACTTGGTTGTGCATATGTATACTCATATTCCGGGGGATTATACATGGCAGGGTGAAATGATATGCGAGGATTCCCGTTATCTTACTTTTAATTTGGAAGAAGGAACGTTGGTTTCCTTTGAAGATATTTTAGGCGAAAGTTATTCCAGAGAAGATTTAATTGCGCTTATGTGGAAAGCATATGAGAAGAAAATAAACGAGATACCTGACCAGTATTCCAAAGAGGAGTTTGATTCCTACTATGAATATGCATTTGGGCTATACGATAAGGCCGGAGATAAAGGGAATCCGTCGATAGAAGAATATGTAAAATGTTACTTCACAGACGAAGGTATGATTGTTACATATAGTTCAAGGTTTACATATGGTCTTGGAGGATTACCGATTCACTATTATTTGAACGAAGAGTTAGATATTATTTCGGGAAATGATACGTTGGAGCTCTTTTGTTCCTGGGAGGAAATTTACGATGAAGCAGATGGGTAAGCACAAAAGAAAAAAATCTATTAAAAGAGCTTGATACCAATAATTATCCGGAAGCGCCGGACATTTATTATTACGGAATTTTATATTATGAAGGCGAAATAAAGCCTGTTGAGTTATATTATTACGGCGGAGGTCGCACAATGTTAGAAGACGCACATACAGAAGAAATTGTAGAATGGATGGATAGTTGGAATTAAACCGGACTATCTTTGTAGCCTAAAAGTTAAAAACCCCCCGAAAAAACGTGGTTTTGTCCAAGTTTTTCTTGACAAATTACGGAAAAACAACTATAACTAGTATAGTGGTTGTTTACGCAACCTAGTTAACTAAAAACATCCTATAAAAGTAAGAGGAGGAGTTCAATAATGAACAAGACAGAATTAATCGCAGCTATGGCTGATCAGGCAGGATTATCTAAGAAAGATGCAGAAAAGGCTTTAAAGGCTTTCACAGACATCGTAGCAGATG
>JAGAQZ010000044.1 GCA_017622505.1 Lachnospiraceae bacterium | reverse complement strand
TTCGCCCTATCGGTCTGTAAGTCACTCAGCAAATTTGTGCAAGCACAATTTGCTTCCTGCCTTCCATCCCGGCACTGCTCATTGCTTACTTGAATTTTCAGGGTTGGATTGCTGTTTATTTGTCAAGGTACTTTGTTGCGTTTCGCAGTCGCAACGGATTTATATTAGCACACCGTTTTGACCTTGTCAACAACTTTTTTAAAGATTTTTTTCACCACTTTTTTCGCGGTGGAATTTGATTGTAGCATTAAGCATTTTAAATGTCAATGCCTAATTTATTCTCTTTTTAGTATGATTTATTCATGGTAATTTTATACATTTTATATAGAAGAAAGTGTTTACAAGTGACATTGGAATGAGTTTCTTCTATAGATAGTATTCCGACATTGATATAGCCACAAGATTTATGATGGATAAGATACTGCTGAAATTTAAAAGGTACAGATTCTTCCTATTATATATTTAAGTTGTTTTTAAAAATTAATTATATTTTAATAAGTTAAAACAAAAGTAACCGCCGGTGTTTTAAGCCGGCGGTGTTAAAAATATTCTTTTTAAAAACCTTTACTCTAAAAATAATTTTCTAAATAGAACCCATATATTATCGATAAACCATTTCGCACTTTCATTACTTCTTATTTACTAATCAATCTTCTCCATCAAATATCCATATATGTAAGGTGTTTCTACTTTACTTTCATCCTCTGTAAGAAATCTGGTAAGATTATCATACTGCAAATGTCCATTCGCATCCTCCGGCACATAAATTTTTCCGGTTGTTAATTTATAATGATGCTCCTCTGTACTTCCATCGGCAAAGGTAACTTTAACAGTAAGAGTTGCACCATTTACCTGATCTACCGTCTCATGAAACCCTTCCTTAAGATCGTCACTTGTACTCCATAAATCTTTGGGAACAGACATTCCGAAACTCATTTGATTATCATACTCTCCTTCATAAGATTGTCCTACAATGGGAGAATACTCATAGTATGCTATCGCCCCGCCTTCATAAACTACATAATAGTCTTCCTGGCCATTTTGTGCATTTTCGTAGTCAGGATCACCTTCATAAACAGGAACAGTCGTGTATAATTCGCACTTATCCGTAGTAATATTGATTTTTTCAATATTATGACCGGAAATCATAAATCTTCCACTTAAATGTGACAAACTACCCTGACCTGCTTCAACCATACTAAGGCCTATTACTTCTCCCGCGCCCGCTCCTTCAGGTAGTTCTGCAGCATGCGCTGTAATTACAAACAAATTATTATTTTCATCTCCCTTTTCCGATGACAGGGATCCCAAAAAACCGCCTGTTACAACCAAAGCAAGCGCTGCACATGCTGCCAATCTGCCTATAAACACTCTTTTCTTTTTCATATTATTATTCCTCACCTTTCTCCGAATCTGAATTTCTGCATCACTAATTTCCGGCGCAAGGGCCTGTTTTAATATCTGATCCAATCTTTCATCTGTCATATCCTAACACCTCCAATTCAATTTTCAGCAGACGTCTTGCTTTATTCATTCGACTTTTAACTGTACCTTCCGGTATATGTAATACTTGTGCGATTTCTTGAACAGGCATATTTGCGGAATAATACAGATGAATGGGCATTCTGTACATTTCCGGCAAATTTGCAACAATCCGTTGAACCGCGTTGCTTATATCCGTTTGAATCATATAGTTCTCCGGCGAGTTGACTGTTAAATCCTTAATAGTCAGATTATTCTCCTCTTCCATACGGTCAATACTTTCCGTAGGTACTAATCTTTTTCTGTTGGCATACTTTTTTCTTTTATTTTTCCAAAGCAACATTGATATGGATAAAGCATAACTTTTTATGTTTTGCCGGAAATCCAAATGTTCTTTCTTCTCCAACAACTTAAGCATGGTATCCTGATACAACTCATCTCCGGATTCTTTATCGCCGCACGTCATTCTGCAAAACCTGAGAATATCTTTTCCGTTGTCCTGAATAAATTGCTCGAATTCATTAGTATTCATTACAAGTTATCTTTTTCCTTTCTACCACCAGCCGGCTGCGATTTTTAGGCCTTATACCTATATATTGTCGCAAGCCTTTAAAAGGTTCACTTTTTTATCATTAAAATTTATTTTTTGATTAAAAATCAAATGGTGGCAATCTTTTCTTGCCACCACTCAAAAATAAACAATCTTCGACTTCTTTGTACATAAAATCTAATCTTACTCCCCACTTATCTCATAAGGAAACTTAAAAATCATAATCCGCTCCCGCGCGCTGTTTCCTTCAAACAAATCACTGCAATCGATTTCATCATAAAATTCCAACTCATCTACAGTCATAAGATACGAAATATATTCTTCCGACGGATAATAAAAGAACAACATCACTTCCCGCGGGTTCTCATAGTAGGATTCTGTAATCCTTGCCATCACCTTGTGAAGCAACTCCACCGAAAAAGGATTAAAAAAATAGCATCGGTTCACGCCCGCCGGCACCTGATACTCTTCTGCCCTCACAGGCACGAATTCCGTCTTTGTTCTTGAAACAGCTGTTTTCTGATTGGCCGCCGCTCCTTGATAAATGCGTTCGTCATATTCAACACCGATGGTTTTTGCCTTCGTTTGATAAGCAAGATAAAAGTCAACACGCCCTTTGCCGCAACCATAGTCCAAGACCACATCGTTTTTACCGATCAAACCGCTGTTTGCCAGTCGCTCCAAAACACTGTAAGGGGTCGGTTCGTACGGATAACGATATTGATCGGCTCCCGAATCGTCTCGGCCGGTGGTTTTAATATGTAAGAGTTTGTCCCATGCATTTTCGTTCGTTGCCATTGTTTTCCTCTGTTAATTATGCTGTATATTCATACTGCACTATTTCATATATAAAAACTAGCCTTATTATATCCCTTCTTAGTCGCAACCTCAATATTAGGCACATACTTTTTCTATAAAAATGAAACTTGTTTCATTTTTATATTGACAAATACACCTGTTGGTAATAAAATGAAACCATATTCATTTTTATTGTGTTGTAAGTTTTTTATATTGACTGAACCTGTATCTTTTATATACGAGACAATATTTATAACGAAAAAACACACATCAGAAAGGAAACACCATGCCGAAAGTAACGCAGGAATACATACTTAATAAAAAGAAAAAAATTATCGACGCAGCCTACGAACTCTGCTTAGAAAAGACGGTCAGCACCGTAACGATGCAAGACATCATCAACCGCACAGGGTTAAGCCAGGGCGGAATTTACCGCTTTTATAAGGATATTGATGAGATCTTCGGTGACATGCTGGCGGATATGCGCCAAAGAGTCACCATCAAAGACGAACTGGACGCCATTCTTGCCAAAGCAGACGAATTCAGTGCCGGCGAAGTTGTTGACCAAGTTTTTGATATGCTGGCAGACAATATGGAAGCTGAATTGATGGGCATCCAGAAGATTGACCTGGAAATGTCGGTACTGGCCATGAACGCACCCGAACGTGTGGATAAAATCCTTGCCGGCGCCAAGGGTGTGGGCAACAAGGAATACCTGATGTATCGCACTTCCGAATATTTTGGTCAAAAAATGGAAGCCGGAACTTTTACACCCCGGATGGAGCCGATGGAAATCCTTGCTTATATTTCTTCCGCCTACACCGGCATACAAACGGCCTGCATTGTCCAGCAATGTTACAACAAAATGCGTGCGGACGAAATGTTTCAGCCCAAAAGACGATTTCGCGTCCTTGCAACAACCGTAAAATATCTTATGGGCATCGATGAGTAACTACTTTTTTATCAATGATTTTATTACAAATATGTAATCACACACATCTAATAAAAATAGGAGACTTTTATTATGAAGAAAATCACAATCCCCGAATACATTACCGGCGAATATGCTGTAGGAACCGAGTGTTTCAGCATAACCGACAATAGCCGAACCGAGATTCTCGGCCCCGGAGAAGGCCCGCGTAAAATCGCCGTACGCATTTATTATCCCACCATCAAAGCAAGCGTAACCGGCTTGGAGAAGGCGGACGTTTTCTCCGAAAGAAAGTTAAAAGCCCTTGCAAAAGCTTATCATATGAAGGTAAAAGATCCTTCTATCTTAAAAGCGGATTACTACGAGAACGTCCCCCATATAGAAAATAAAAAGTTTCCCCTTATCATCTATAACCACGGCTATAATGGCTATGTAGAGTGCAACACCTTCCTCTGCTGTCTGTTGGCATCCAACGGCTATATCATAGCTTCCGTAGGGCATGCATATGAAGCGGTGGCAAACGAATACGACGACGGCGATTTCGACTTGTATGATAAAAATATAAACAAAAACATGTACGATACAGGCTTTCTCAAAGCCAGCCGGGATCAGAAAAAGTTAATGAAAGCAAAGGGCACGCCTGAAGAATTATTCGAGAAATTTGATGCGTTCCAGAAGAAACACTGCACCTATATTCTTAAGCGCATCCCTCAGTGGGCGCAGGATACCATGCAAGCTGTTCATGCCTTAAAAGAAAAATACGCCGACCGCATTGATTTCTCCAAGGGCATCGGCGCTACCGGCCATTCTTTAGGCGGTGCTACCGCGTACTACCTCTGCCAGCACGAAAAAGATTTTGTGTGCGGTATCAATATCGACGGCGGCGTATTCGGCAAGTATGACGGAATGATTATGAAGAAGCCCTTCCTGCAGATTTGTTGTAAAGAAAACTATAATGCGGAAACCCGTTCCCTGATTTCTACCGAAGCGCCTGTGCAATGCGAAATTTTCGAAGATATGAAGCATATGGGCTTTACAGATGCCAAATTCTACATTCCTTTTAACTTTCTTGCGGGCAAAATGCCTCCGTTGGAAATGCACGCGAGATTATCGAAATTGCACTTGGAATTCTTTGAGAAGTATTTGAAGAATTGCTAAAATTTACTCTGTATTGTTAATGTAAACTCATCTGTAATCTCGTCAAAAGGTACAATTTCTTCTTCCCACGACTGAAAGGTAATCTCAATATAATTGCGTTCATCTGCTTGGATGAACGCAATTGTAACAAACTCCACTTTATCCACATAGAAATAACAGGGATTCTCCCAAAGTATACCTTCCTCAACTGCAAATTCTTGATTTTCCAGCTCAGATATTCTGTCCTCCACAGAACCCTCTCTTGAGAAAAAGTCGACATTCACGTCAGTACCGTCGTCCAATTCATAGCCTGTAGACCATTCTGAGTCAGCCGACCCTGAAGGATGTCCTGCCTGAGGACATTCAAGATCAACCCGGTAATCACCACACCAAAACATTCCGTCATTCCAGGCACCGGTCACATACTCATCTTCAATATCCGCTTCTTCTGAAGGAGTACTATTTTCATATACGCTATTTAACAAACCGCATCCTGTTAAACCTATACTGCTTAAAACATATACAACTGCTACAATTCCTTTTACAAATGCTTTTTTCATTGTTTGCTCCTCTCTTATCTTTTAATCCTTTTTATCCTAACAAAAAGAAGTCAAAATTCACACAATCCGCCTCAAAATCGTTCCAAAAATCTTCCCGATTAATGATATAATCTATGCTTTCATTATAGATTTCCGACTCTTCATCAATACCATAAGGTTCGATGTGGGATATATGGTCTTCTACAGTATAATAGTCTTTTTTACCATAATAATTATAACTATAGTCAACATTCCCAATCGCCGCAATGTAAGTGGATGCGTGGCAGTGAATGCTGTCTGTCTTTATGACTATGGTAATCGCTTCTCCCTCGTAAGCATCCGACTGCAAATATTGATCCAAAACCTTATAAGTGTTCCTGATTTCTTCGGCAATTTTTTCATCAGAATCGGAAACTATGTATAGCTCATATTCCGAAATGCTTTGTTTTGTAATGTATGCACATCCTCTGTACTCCAAAACGCTTTGGTCCACACCCTCAACCAGCAACTCCGGCAATTCCTTATCCCGCAACAGTTCCTCAACCTCTTCCAAAGACAGTTTCTCGCCGTCTTCTTCTATACTATATTCCTGCTCTTCGCCCGGCAACATATTTTCCATAATGTCACCTGCTAAATTGCAACCCGTTAACCCTATACTTCCTAATAAAAATGCTATTGCTATACTGCTTTTTATAAATGTTTTTTTCATTTTTATCCCCTCTTACTGCTTCCTATAAAACGTGTAAAAAGATTACTTCTTTTATTTCCGTAATTTCGCTTTCTGCCTATAACACCATATCAACCTATAAAAGGTTGCAAATATTATAAAACCCTTTTATCAGACTTTTACCTCTGATAAAAGGGGCTTACTGCATTATATTAAGCAAGTAGGGATATCTTTTATTCTGCGGTCTTTTCCTTACTTTCCGCCTCTTCTTTCAACAACTCCTCTTCCGCGGCTTCTTCCTTTGTCTTAAAAGCCATCATCGCCGAGAAATTGCCTTTGTACATAATAACATCATATTTTTCGACCTCGGTGGCAATCGCGTATAAATCCGCCAAAATAGGAATCGTATGAATTCGCGGGCTTCCGTCGCGGTTACACACACCGATGTACATCGTCTGGGCCTGGGTCGTAAGATTTCCGGTGTATCGCGCAATCTCAGGAGTATTTATGATCGTTGCATTCTCCGTGCTAATCACAATTGCCTTTTTCTTCGTGAAATTCTGTCGTTCCTTGTCAAAAATCTTCTTATTTCTTAAATTGGCAACCACTAAAATTACCGCAGCTACCGCCAGCATTAAAACGCTCAAAACAATATGTACCGCTTCAAACTCCGTCATCCAACCCACAACCATAGCCATAATTGCCGCCACCAAAAACAGCATCGCATAAAAAGGCCGTCCTGTAAGAGACTTCTTATAGGATCTTTTCAGACGCTTAAAATCAATATCCGTCAACGGCTCCTCCGGCCCGTCAATTTCTTTCAGCCAGTTTGCGGTGGTTTCGTCTTTGACAAGGGCGCCTTTGGGCCCTTTTACCTGGTTAACGGAACCGATGATTGCTCCGACGATACAGCAAATCAATGTTACAAACAAACATAAAAATTCAACCATTTTACGACCTCGTATATACAAAACTTTTACTCTGCGCAGAGAACACTATATAGAACCATATTCCCTTCTCACTTTGCTTAGCCGAAGTTAATACGCATCAATGCATACGATATCATACCTCCAACTACTGTAATAAACGGTGATGATACCAATATACTCCAAACAAGTCCGATAATACTTAATATTTTACCCCATGTAGCCATTGCACTACGTGCCCGGTACTTCTCACATTTTCTTGCATACGCAATTCCCGCAATGCCAAATCCAATCCCCACTATAAAACAGAGTATGATCGATAATATCCCTAAGGTCAATGAAGTTATCTCCCAGGATTTAAATGTCTCATCCATTACTATAGGTACCTGTTGTTGTCTTCTATCATTTCTTTCATTCATTATCATTCCCTCTTATCAACTACACATTAGAAATCATTTTATTACAACGCACTTATATTAAAACCGCGCCACTTTATCAAAACACACCCAGCACAAAACATCCTATGGCATTAATTCCGATATTCGCCGCAATGTGAATCACCCAGGAACCTAAGAAGCTGTCGCACTTCTCTGCCGCGATATTCAGAATCACACCTGCCACATACAATAAGAAAATCACCAAAAGGAATACCCAGATGTTAAACCATCCGCTGACAATGCCGATGTGGTACACCGCAAAGAAAAGCGCGCTTAGGTTGTAGGCAAGCTTGCGGTGGCCCAACTTTTTGACCTGTAAAAACAGGAGTCCTCGGAAGAATATCTCTTCCAGGAAAGAGTTCACCGCAGATATGTACAAAGCCACATACAAAAAATTGTCCACGCTGACTTTCTCTTTATTTAAAAGGCTATCCTTGATTTGCTCCGGATTCACGTAATCCTGAATCAACGCATAAGCACCTAAGATAACACCGATGGTCAGAAGCGCAATCACGACGCATACGGCGAAGGCCTTTTTGTTTTTTATTATAAAATGTTCTTTGATCTTCTCGTCCTTGTATAAAAGGTAAAACAACACCACGCTTCCGAAAAACATAGTGATCTTTACCACCGACTTCCACACATAGCCGGGCTGAAGGATACTTTCCACCGCGCACATCACCGCAACGGCAATTACTGCCGAGATGATGATGGTGAGAAGCTTTTTGGTTTGATTGCTTATGGATTTGCTCATAAAAATCACCTTTATAAAATCGTTTTATCCTGCTTATAAAATACCGACTACCCGGGCAATTACCAGTCCGTATCCCAGTCAGTATCATTATAATCCCAGGAATCACCGGTATCCCAATCATAATCGTTGTCCCAATCGTCATCATAATCGTCATCGTAATCCGTATAAGTCGGCTCCGTATACCAGATGCTGTCTTCAAATCTGGCGCCGTCGTGATTGTAAATCTGATACTCTCCCTGTGCATCCGAAGAAATTGCTTCGGGCACCTCTGCATCGTCCATCACACTCCAGTCATCATCAGCCTCATCATATTGATACCATATGGAATCCTGATAGTAATAGGTGTCATCTTCGTACTCATAATAACCTCTTGACGGACCAAGGTCATCAATCCCGAATGCCATTTTGGATATAAGCATTACTATACCCATATTTAACATAGGGAAAATCATCGCAAATATTATAACGCCAACAAACAAACCACGCTTACGGGACTTCTTTTTTTCGGTTGTCACAGCTGTGGCTTCATTGTATCTCTGCGTTCCGGTTTCACTCTTTCTGTCAGCGATTTCACCCTTTAACTTTTGATAAAGTTCATTCACCGCATAGGCCTCGTCCGCACCCTGATAGCGGACTGCGCGCTGCCCATCGCTTTTATTTTTATAAACGACGAAGTCGCCCGTACTGTCCTGATAGATACCGAACGCCTTAGGCTCCGTAATATTTTTACCGATAAAGAAGCGTGTCACTTCCTCGGGGGGCAAATTATGCGCAACATACCATGCCTTCAATTCTTCTATAGTTCTGGGCTGCTCACCCGCAAAACGGTTCACGCCATCCAAAGTGGCACCGCAATTGGGGCAGGTACTGTTCTGTTCCTCAATCATGCTTCCGCAATAATCGCATTTTATCTGCATAGTAATTTCCTCTTAAATTGATCCTTCTAACTACTCTAAACGTATATACATTGGAATATTATTTCTTATTTCCTGAGTATTTTCACCTACCATAAATCTATGAAATCTTTCAAAATGATTTCTTTCATAAAAATGTACTTTTTCTTTATCTGAATATAAAAATATGTAATTTATTAAAACGTTATTTTCACTTGTATTTTTTATATGTAAAAGTGTAGACCCCATTACTTCATCACTGAAATAATAATGATTTTGAGAATCCGAATCTGTCGCAGATTCCTCATCATAATGTAGTTTCTGGTATTTTTCATTAATTGCAAAAACGTCTATTTTTACAGCTGACAAGTGCGTGGTATATGTTGTATCAACATTAAAAACAATGGCAGATGCGGCCAAAGAAACAAAACCAAGTATTTCACCCGTTTTTTTATCCCATATTTTAAAATGTAATCCATCTTCACAATTTACATAAACGTGTTCATTTTCCTTTTTTATTACATCGCTATGTATGTATGCGTCTAACACTTCATTTCCGCAAGAAAAAGCCTGAAGTTTATCATAATCTTCAGGCTTAAGAAGCGAAAAATCGTATTCTATCTCATTTGCATATTTATATGGACAAGTCATTTCTTAAATGGATTGACTATGCCATCTTTCGGTTTATGTGCCATAAAACGCTCTATGGCTTTGGTTGTTGTATTATTTTTAGGCGCAAAAAAGACATCTTTATCTTTTGCATCTACGATTAACGCACCTGTTCTAGGTTTTGCACTGATTGCCATAGTCTCATCCCCTTTCTTTTTATTCATATATCGCTTTTTGGCTTTCTTCATAAATGCACCCCTTGATAGGATATGCACAGAAAACAAAAATATTTACGACGTAATTTCTGCAATATCTTAATTTTATTATATAATACCCTCTAAAAGTGTCAATCACTACATCTAGGGATATTTTGCATGAAATATACAACTTTTTGTACTATTTCTACATCTGGTATTCTGGTAAATTTTTCGGACAAATGCTTGTATATTTAAATAAAAAACTTTCCCTGTACTTTGGACAGATAGGGAAAGTTTTTTCTCAAAACTTGGCCAACCACTCTGTGGCGATTGCCTTTTATGATTGTATTATAACAAATTTATCAGATATTACAAGTTATTTATATTAAAAGCTTTTCTGTGCTTTCTTTTATCTCTAGTGCGATAAATCTACACTTCTTACCGCCTCTCTCACTTTTAAAACAAAGGTAGGCGATACGGACAATTCATCAATTCCCATACGAAGGAATCTTTCTGTCAGGCTGGTATCTGCTGCCAACTCGCCGCAAATTCCAATCCAGGCGCCGTGTTTGTGGGCACTCTGTGCTGAGAATTCAATCAATCGTAAAATCGCTTCGTGATGGGTATCGCAGAACTCCTCAATTTCAGGATTCTGACGGTCCACCGCCAATGTATACTGGGTCAAATCGTTGGTTCCCACGCTGAAAAAGTCTACCATAGGTGCAAGCAAATCGCTGATTACCGCAGCCGCAGGAGTCTCAATCATAATGCCCAATTCCACGTTATCTGAAATTTCGATGTTTTCTTTCACCAGTTCAGCTCTTACTTCCGCGCAGATTGCAAGAATCTTCTCAAGTTCGCTAACGCTCGTAATCATGGGGAACATAATACCTAGATTACCGTATGCCGACGCACGATATAATGCGCGAAGCTGTGTTTTAAAAATCTCC
>JAGAQZ010000043.1 GCA_017622505.1 Lachnospiraceae bacterium | reverse complement strand
TCTCCAAATCACTCCCAAACCCACTTTTTTACCCCTATGCATCTTTAAAAATGGGCAAAAAAATCGGGCAAAAACTAGCCATTTTTCAGCCTAATTTTTGCCCTCAAACCACAACATCTTGTGGTCAAACCCTACTTTTTCCTCTCTTTTCCACAATATTGCATCATTATTACACACTCAACGTGCACGCTTTGCCCAAACATATCCACGCAACACGCTTTCTTAAGTTCATAACCACCCTCACACAGAATCTTCAAATCCCTCGCTAAGGTAGCGCTGTCACAACTCACATACACAATTCGCTCAGGCTGCATTTTAAGCATCGTATCCAGACATTGCACATCGCATCCCTTTCGGGGCGGGTCAACTACAATCACGTCCGGATGAAGCATATCTGACGCACTTTGGACATCTGCACTTCTCTCACCCACTACTGCTTTTTCATCCGACTTATCTTTGGAAGCATCCGCGTCATCACGTTCCCGCGTATCCGGTACAGAACCTTCCTTACTCACCCTCTCATAGAACTCCGGCAACACTTCCTCGGCCTTCCCTACGAAGAACTCCGTATTGGTAAAACCGTTTCTCTCCGCGTTTCCTTTGGCATCTTCGATTGCTTCGGGAATAATCTCCACGCCATATACTTTGCAGGCATTCTTTGCCATAAAAAGTGAAATCGTTCCGATACCGCAGTACAAATCCCACACGGTTTCCTTCCCGGTCAGCCCTGCAAATTCCACAGCCTTGGCATACAGTTTCTCGGTCTGCACAGGATTTACCTGATAAAAGGACAGGGGCGAAATCCGGAATTTAATACCGCCTAACGTATCCTCGATCGTATCGCTCCCCCAAAAGGTACGAATGGTTTTACCCATAATTACATTGGTATTTTCACGGTTGATACTAAGAGAAAGACTCTTCATTCCGGTCACTTCTTTTAAGGATTCAATCAGCTTACCGACGCTCGGTAATTCCCTGCCGTTTACCACCAGGCACACCATCAATTCGCCACTGACAAACCCCTTACGAATCAGGACGTGACGCACCAGGCCTTTTCCGGTCTCCTCATCGTAAGCAGACACCTTGCACTCATCCATCCAAGCAAGAATTTTCTCAAGGATGACTTTATTCTCCGGCACACCCAAGGCGCAATCCGTATTAGGAATAATGTCATGCGTACGCTGTGCATAAAATCCGGCCACGGTTTTCCCCGTCTTTTTATCCCTACCGATAGGGTATTGCGCCTTATTACGATAATAAAAGGGCACTTCCATTCCGATAATCGGTTGCATCACTTCATCAATTATATCTTCGCTAAAACCGCCGATGCGCACTAAATTATTGCGGACCTTCTTCTCCTTAAAAGCAAGTTGAGCGTCGTAAGACAAACACTGCAACTGACAACCACCGCATCTTCTGTGATGCTCACATTTTGGTTCAATGCGATAAGAGGAGGGCGTTATGACCTCCTCTAATCTTGCGAAAGCATAGTTTTTCTTTGCCTTCATAATCTTCACTTTTACTACATCACCTACCAAGGCATCTTTGACAAACAGTGTATAGCCGTCTGCTTTTCCGATGCCCTGTCCTTCGGTGTCGATATCATCAATTGCGACAGTTAGTATGTCACCTTTTTTATACATATCCATATTTATATCCTTTGCAATCCGGCGAAATCTCTTCCGAAACGCCCGGCTGTTCTTCCCTCTATGCGCTTTTTTATTCGCCTCTTGTCAATCTCACATTGCTCTCCAGCAAACGGTTATAACCCTGCCACTCATAATGATCGGTTCTGTTTACAATCTCCGTAAACATCTGAAGCTTAGCATCCGCATCATCCGCATAATTTAATGCCACCGCTTCCATCAATGCCGGAACCTTGGGCGAGCCGAATTCCAGCTTGCCGTGATGCGCCACGATACAGTGCTTTAATTCCCCTGCCAATACAGGCGGAAAGTTAGGAATCTCGCGGATTTTATCTGAAATCATTTCCGTACCCATTACGATATGGCCCAACAAATTTCCTTCATCAGTATAATCATTATCCGGGAAAAGGGATAACTCCTTTGTCTTTCCGATGTCATGACAAATTGCCGCTGTCAGAAGCAAATCCTTCTTCAATGCAGGGTAGGTAGTGCAGAAATATGCACACAACTTCGTTACACTTAGGGTATGCTCTAACAATCCGCCGATAAAACCATGATGTACGCTCTTGGCTGCCGAAGACTTCTTAAAACGCTCGATAAAAGCCTTATCTTCCACAAAAAACGACTCAAGTAATTTCTTCAAATACTCATTCTCAATTTTGGCAATTATTCCAAGCAATTCATTATACATTTCGTCGATATTTTTGCTGCTGACAGGAAAATAATCGCCCTCATTGTAATCTCCCGCATCCGCAACTCTTGCCTGTCTGATATTTACCTGTAATGCCCCGTTAAAAGAAGTCACTTCGCCATTGATGAATACATAGTCATGCGCCTCAAATTCAGCAATTCCGAAACTACCTGTATCCCATATCTTGGCATCGATGGTGCCTGTTTTATCCTGCAAAATTACATTGTAATATTCCTTACCGTTCTTGGTGGTTGCAGCATTCTTTTGCTTACAAAGATATACATCTTTTACCGCTGCACCCTCTTTTAACTCCTGAATATATCGCATCTTTTTACCGGCGGCTTACGCCGCACTTCCTTTCTGTTTCTTTTTATAATTCAATTCATTTTCGCTGATTGTATCGAAATTCTTCACACTCAATAATTCAAATCCTACTCCAACGTTCCCAGTGTAACCTTCACGTCGATTTCCCTATATCCGTCCACACTCATTCGTTGGATGGTAATTGTTACCTCTTCGCCCGGTGCATGGGTTCGCAACTCGTTCATATATTCCGCAACATTAGTGATCACCGCATCGTCGATTGCTGTTACCACATCGCCCTTTTGCATACCTACCAACATTGCCGGTGAACTCAAACGAATATCTGTAACATATGCGCCCTTCGGCACCGATAACTGCGACTGTGCCACATCTGTCACATCGGTTACATACAAGCCCAAATACACAATATCGTTGGCATTAGACATAGATTCCATCACCTTACGGAGCTCTGAAATACCAATTGCCGAAATCTGATTCTCCAAATCCGAACTGTTATAATTCTGATTAATGATACCAATAATCTGTCCCTTCGTATTCAGAATCGCACCGCTGGCATTACTACTGCCGTAAATATCCGTAGTAATCAGCTTGTAATTCATATCAATGGTATTAATTTCATTTCCAAGGGATGTGATATTTCCGTAGCAAAGCGAATCCACATAACCCAAGGGACTTCCTACCGCAATTACAAGATCACCCACCTTATTACCGCTGTTGGAACTTCCGAGATTCATATACTTGATTGCCTCTTTGGTATCCAGAGATAAAAGCGACATATCCACCGCCAACACCGCAAGACCTGTGTTACGATCGTACTTCTTCACAACTGCGGACGCCTGGGTTTTATCAGTAAAGGTAATCATAATTTCCGAAGCCTTGGACACATAACGATAGTCTGCCAGAATTAAAATTTCTTTACCATTGTCCGTTAAAATAAAACCTGTGGTTTCGTTCTCGCTCTCCAGCGTATTATTAAACCAATCCACATTGGAACTCATCGCCGTAACGGTAACCATTCCCCGACCGGCTTCCTTTGCTACATCATAGAGTTTGTCGTACATATCTTCATAGTCGGATAACTGCAAATCCACGGTAGTCACCGCGCTGGAAATATTCTCGCCCTGATTTAACTCATTCTCATCCTGGACCATATCTTCCGGAAGCATTTCTTCTTCCTCTGCCGGCAAGGTTACAATCTCAACGCCGTCCTCCTTCTGGGGATTCAGCCAGTTGCCAATCACAGGTTCCAGCAGAATAAAAGTAACACACGCAACCAAACCAAACACCACCGCAAACGTAGCCGTGTTCAAACTGGTTCGAATGAGTTTCTTCCGGTTAATGGGACGTTCTTTTATCTTCTCTTGTAAAAACGAATAATCGCTGTCCTGATGTTCTTTCATTCTTTTACCTTTCTTAACATTCACAAATTTCGCGTTTCGCACTCCACGTCTGCTTACGCCGACAATTTGCTCATATCGCGAGTAAAAATGGAAATGTCGCTTCGCGCCGCTTCCTTTTTTGTCTCGCGTCTAGTATACCACAAAATCTATGCAATAGAAAATAGCATTTTGGCTGAAACTATGCTATTATAGTGACGAAAGGATTTATATTATGAACGAACGCGCATTACGAATTTTAGAATATGATAAAATCATCCGTCTTTTGGTTGAGCACGCTTCTTCTCCTTTGGGAAAAAGAGAATGCGAAGCCTTAGCTCCCATGTCGGATATTCACTTAATTAATCAGGCACAGACAGAGACAGCAGATGCCACAGGAAGACTCCTTCGCAAAGGACGCATTACCTTCCAAGGCAACTACGAATTATTCCGTACTATCCAGAACTTAACCCTGGGCGGAAGTCTCTCTGCACCGGAACTTCTTAAAATTGCCTCCCTGGCAGAATGTGCCGCAAGGGTAAAACAATATGGCGCCAAGGAACGCGAGGAAGAGCCCGACGATTCCTTAACCGGATTGTTTGAAGAACTGGTTCCTTTGGTTCAACTCTCCCGCGAAATCAGGCGATGTATTCTTTCGGAAGAGGAGATTGCTGACGATGCCTCTTCTACCTTGAAACACATCCGCAGAAGTATAGTAATCACCGGCGAACGTATCCACAGCCAGTTAAACACTATGGTAAACTCAACTTACCGCACTTACCTTCAGGATGCTGTAATTACAATGCGAAATAATCGCTACTGCATACCCGTCAAATCGGAATACAAGGGAATGGTGCATGGTATGGTGCATGACCAGTCCAAGGCCGGCTCCACCTTTTTTATTGAGCCTGCTGCCGTAGTGGAATTGAACAATAAGCTGCAGGAATTAAGCATTCAGGAGCAGGAAGAAATCGAAGTAATTCTGGCGGATTTAAGCGCCAAAGCTTCCGAATATACCGCGGAACTTACCGTGAATCAACAGAATTTGACCAAGCTTGATTTTATCTTTGCAAAAGCAGGACTTGCCTTGGATATGAATGCTTCAAGACCTGTTTATCACGAAGAAAAGAGTCTTCACATCCTGAAGGCCCGCCATCCGCTGATTGACAAAAAGAAAGTAGTTCCCATCGACATCCGCCTTGGTAAGGATTATGACCTTTTGATTGTGACAGGTCCTAATACAGGCGGTAAAACCGTTTCACTGAAAACCACAGGCCTTTTATGTGCCATGGGCCAATCCGGACTTCATATTCCGGCCAGGGACAACAGCATGCTTTGCGTTTTTAACGAAATCTTTGCCGACATCGGCGATGAACAGAGTATTGAGCAGAGCTTAAGTACTTTCTCTGCGCATATGACCAATATTATATCGATTCTGAATCAGGCTGATGCCGATTCCCTGTGTTTGTTCGACGAGTTGTGTGCAGGTACGGATCCTACAGAAGGTGCCGCCCTTGCCATCAGTATCTTACGTCACTTACACGACCGAGGCATCCGCACAATGGCAACCACACATTACAGCGAGTTGAAAGTATTCGCCCTTTCTACTGATTTTGTAGAAAATGCTTGTTGCGAATTTGACGTAGAGACCCTGTCTCCTACCTATCGTCTTTTAATCGGTATTCCCGGTAAAAGTAACGCCTTTGCCATTTCACGAAAACTTGGCTTGGCAGACAATATTATCGACTCGGCTAAGGACGAAATCAGCGAGGCTGAAGAAAGCTTCGAAGACCTTTTATCCGATTTGGAACAGTCCCGTGTTACCATCGAAAACGAGCGTCTCCAAATCGAAGAATATCGCAGGGAAATTGAGTCCCTTAAGGCGCAATTGTCCAAGAAGCAGGAGAAACTGGAGCAGTCCCGCGAACGAATTCTGCGTGAGGCCAATGAAGAAGCCCGCGAAATCTTGCAGGAAGCCAAGGACACTGCCGACGAAGCAATCCGTGCATATCATAAAGGCACTACCATCCACGAAATGGAGAAGACCCGCCAGAAACTTCGCGACCGTATTTCCGCCAAGGACAGCTCCTTGAAAGAAAACAAGCAGAAAGTGCAACACGAAATCCTGAAACCGGAGCAGTTACTCATTGGCGAAAATGTAGAAATCATTTCCATGCAGATGAAGGGTACGGTCAGCACCAAGCCCGACGCAAAGGGCGAACTTTTTATCCAATGCGGTATTATGCGTGTCAAAGCCAATATCCGCGATTTGAAAATCGTTCAGGAAAAGCCTGCTTCCAAAGAGAATACCAAGCGTACCAACTACAGCGGTTCCTTCTCAAAGTCGGCCACCATTTCTCCGGAAATCAATCTTCTGGGTAAAACCGTGGATGAGGCATTGGCTGTTTTAGATAAATATTTAGACGATGCGTATATGTCGCATTTAACCAGCGTACGCGTTGTACACGGCAAAGGAACCGGTGCTTTACGAACCGGTGTTCACAAATATCTGAAAGGTGTCCGCTACGTCAAAGCCTTCCGTTTGGGCGAGTTCGGCGAAGGCGACGCAGGCGTAACCATTGTTGAATTCAAATAATGTTTCAGAGCCAAGCGATTTTAAGTGATATTTGGACTTCAAGCTTGCTTGTAAGGACAAATATCAACTTAAAAGCATTTGGCGAGAAGCCCAAATGAGCAAAAGAAAAGCATCGAAGATGCGATTTTGCGAATTGGCTCTGAAACATTAAATTACACAATATATTTAAGGAGGAATTTATGGTATCCAAACAGAAAATCTTAATTGTAGATGATGACAACAATATTGCAGAGTTAATCTCTCTTTATCTTACCAAAGAGTGCTTTGAAACCATGATTGTCAATGACGGCGAATCCGCGCTGACAGCTGTGGATGCTTTCGAGCCCAACTTAATTCTTCTGGATTTAATGCTTCCCGGAATCGACGGTTATCAGGTTTGCCGTGAAGTACGCACCAAGAGCCAGACTCCCATCATTATGCTTTCCGCAAAAGGTGAAATTTTTGATAAGGTTCTGGGTCTTGAATTAGGGGCCGATGACTATATGGAGAAGCCTTTCGATTCCAAAGAATTGGTTGCCCGCGTGAAGGCTGTTTTACGTAGGGTTAAAATGGTTGCAACTCCGGCTCCCACTGCTCCTACGGGCGAAAAGCTTGTGGAATATCCTGATTTAAAAATCAGTCTCTCCAACTACTCCGTTATTTACAAAGGTGCATCCATCGATATGCCTCCCAAGGAGTTGGAACTTCTTTATTTCCTCGCTTCTTCACCCAACCAGGTTTTCACAAGAGAACAGCTTCTGGACCAGATTTGGGGCTATGAATACGCCGGCGATACCAGAACCGTAGACGTACATATCAAGCGTCTCCGCGAAAAGTTAAGCGATCATCCCGTATGGCACATCGATACGGTTTGGGGCGTAGGATATAAGTTTGAAGTTTTAAAATAAACCGTTTTTATCCCTTTTATAATTCTAAAAGGATAATTTTAAGAAATCCTTGAAATGATTTAGGAAATTTTATATGAAGAAAACACTGTATTTAAAATTCCTGCTTGCATATTTAATCTTCGGTTTCTTCGGCTTTATCGTAGTGGCAACTTTTGTGTCCAACATGACCAAAAACATGCTGACGCAAAACAAAGCCGAGACCCTTTATACAGAAGCAACCATGATTGCCGATACTTATGCAACAGACCTTTACAACAGCAAAACATCCCTGGATATTGTTAAAAGAGAGATTGATATGCTGGACGCTTATTTGTCGTCCACCATATGGATTATCAGTCCCTCCGGCTCCATTATTCTGGACTCTTCGGTTCCTGTGGACATTGAGAATCCCGTTACCGTGGAAGGTTTTGACCCTGCCGCCATTGCAGGCAATTACTACACGGTAGGCAAGTATTTTAACAGTTTCGAAGAAGAAGTATTGAGCGTTACTGCGCCCATTATCATTAACTATAAGGTTCAGGGCTACGTGGTCATTCATTCTACCATGGAAAGTATTGATGCTTTTACAAATCAGTTGCTGAATATTTCGTATATTATGCTTGTGATTCTGTTCCTGCTGTCTTTGATTATTTTAATCTTCTTTACCAACCTGGTGTACAGGCCTTTGCGTAAAATCACCAAGGCAACGGAAGAATACGCTACCGGAAATCTGCACTATCAGTTCCAGGTAGACAGTGGTGACGAAATCGGTTATCTTGCGGCGTCCCTTTCTTATATGGCAAGTGAGCTGGCCCGTGGCGAAGACGACCAGAAGAAACTGGTGGCAAACGTATCCCACGACTTCCGCTCACCCTTAACCTCCATCAAAGGTTATTCGGAAGCCATGTTGGATGGTACCATTCCGCCGGAAATGTCCGAGAAATATTTGACCATCGTTCGCGATGAATCCGACCGTTTGATTAAGCTGACCAACAGTCTTTTGACCTTGAACAACTTAAATACCGACGGTATGATTCTGGATAAAAGTGATTTTGACATTAACGAAATCATCCGTAAAACCACGGCTACTTTCGAAGGCAGTTGTCGTCAGAAACGTATCAGTCTGAAGCTGGTTTTAACCGGAGATAAATTATTTGTTCACGCAGATATGACCAAGATTCAGCAGGTGCTGTATAACCTTCTGGACAACGCCATTAAATTCAGCCATAAGGATTCGGATATTAAGATTGAAACCGTTGAGAAACACAACAAAGTTTTCGTCAGCGTGAAGGACTCCGGTATCGGCATTCCCAAAGAAAGCATCCGCCAGATTTGGGACCGTTTTTATAAGACGGACCTTTCCCGTGGTAAAGATAAAAAAGGCACCGGCCTGGGCCTTTCCATCACCCGCGAAATCATCCGTTCCCACGGCGAAAACATTAATGTAATCAGTACCGAAGGTGAAGGCAGCGAGTTTATTTTCAGCCTGCCCATTTCGGACATTGAAGAAAATGATGAAGAGAATACGTAAAATAAAAAACAGCTACGAATCCGTAGCTGTTTTTTTATTATAAGAAATATTTATTTTATACACCTGAATATGCTGAGAAGCCTGCGTCTACCGGCAACACAACACCGGTGATAGCGCTTGCGCTCTTATCATCGCAAAGGAAAAGTGTTGCGCCTAACAACTCATCTGCATCTACAAAACGATGAGTAGGTGTGCTGTTAAGAATCTTTTTGCTTCGCTCGGTAGGTGTTCCGTCTTCATTGAATAACAACGCCTTGTTTTGTGCTGAAACCAGGAAGCCGGGTGCAATTGCATTACATCTGATGCCTGTACCTGCAAAGTGAGTAGCAAGCCACTGTGTAAAGTTAGAGATACCTGCCTTCGCTGCAGAGTATGCAGGAATCTTGGTCAACGGTGTATATGCATTCATGGAAGAAATATTTAAAATACATCCGCTCTTATTCTCAACCATATCTTTGGCAAAAGCCTGAGTAGGAAGAAGTGTTCCCTGGAAATTTAACTTGAACACGAAATCCACGCCGTCTGCACCTAAGTCAAAGAATGATTTTCCACCTTCTTTGGCTTCATGCTGATACTCGTTATCTGTTGTAGCTCTGGGGTTGTTTCCGCCTGCGCCGTTTACAAGAATATCGCACTTACCTAAGTCAGCAAGCACCTTCTGGTGAACTTCTTCTAAAGCATCCGCATCCAATACGTTTGCTTTGTAACCTTCACAGATGAAGCCTTCTGCTTTTAATTCGTCTGCGAGTTTCTTTACTGCTTCTTCATTTAAATCAAGAGCTGCAACCTTTGCACCGCACTGTGCAAAAGCTCTTGCCATGGTTCCGCAGATTACACCGCCTGCACCGGTAACAACAACTACTTTATCCTTAAAATCAATCTGAATGGGAATATTAATCATCTTTTTTTCCTCCTATCTTTTTCCATCGAGTCTGTCAAGCATGTCCCACACGCCCAACATATACATAACACCTAATGCTCTGTCGTACAAACCATAACCGGGACGTACATTTCCGGGGCCTTCGTCCCACAAATGCCTTCCGTGGTCGGGGCGGATATAGCCTTCATAACCGCAGTCATGGTATGCTTTTAAAATTTCAAGAATGCCGGTATCGCCGTCGCAATCACGATGGCTTGCTTCTGAGAAATCACCGTTTTCAAAATGCTTCACGTTACGGATGTGTGCAAAAGCAATACGGTCGCAATGCTTGCGAACGATAGCTGCCACATCATTATCAGGGTCAGCACCCAAAGAACCGGAACATAAAGTTAAGCAGTTGCAAGGGTGGTCAACCATTTTAAGGAAACGGTCAATGTTTGCCTCGTTAATCAGGAGTCTCGGCAAACCGAAAATATCCCATGGGGGATCGTCCATATGAATTGCCATCTTGATGTTGCACTCCTCGCAGGTCGGCATAATTGCCTCAAGGAAGTACTTCAAATTCGCCCACAAAGTCTCATGGTCCACATCTTTGTAATCCTTAAACAACTGGTCCAATTTCGCCATTCTCTCAGGCTCCCAGCCGGGGAAGGACATATTATACTTCTCTGTAAAATCAAGGATATACTTTGCCATGGCATTGTAGTCATCCTGGATCATATTCTTCTGATAAAAGAGTGCTGTCGAACCATCGCCAACGGGATGGAATAAATCACTTCTTGTCCAGTCAAAGATAGGCATAAAATTATAGCAGATTACCTTAACCCCAAACTCAGAGAGATTGCGAATACACTGCTTGTAATTTTCGATATACATATCTCTCGTAGGTTTACCTATTTTGATATCATCATGTACATTTACGGACTCTACCACGTCCATGTTAAAGCCGTACTTATCCAACTGTGCTTTTACTTCTGCAATTTCTTCTTTTTCCCAAACTTCACCGGGCATTTTGTGATGCAAAGCCCAAACGATGCTTGTTACACCGGGAATCTGTTTGATGTCAGAAAGTTTAATTTTGTCATTGCCTTCGCCATACCAGCGAAACCCCATCTGCATTGGCATTTTTCTACCTCCTTATTAGTATAAATATCTGCTCACATATAGTTTTTACTGTAACACTATATTTATTATAAAAAAGAATCTTCATTGTCGGTAGGATAATTTTTTGCTTTTATAGTATATTTTTTAGGGTTTTATTTTTTTTACTAAAAATAGGATGAAAAAGCGTTAAAATTTACCTTATTCTTTTCTAAGCACAAAAAATTTAAAATATAAAAAAACCGACAGCATAAGTATACTGCCGGTTTTTATACCGTTTGGTTTTCTTTTTATTTTAACAAATTTAACTTTCTAATACACTTTTTATTTTTACAATTTAGATTCTTAATATACTTTCTTATCAAGCCCCATTCGGCTGATGATGCGATTGATTTCGTAATAAATCTTTTCTTCGTCCATAGTCAGCACCTGACGGTTTTCCATGGTGATTTTACCGTCGATTATTACGGTCTCAACCTCGGAACCGTTGGCAGAATATGCAAGGCCTGCGATCAGGTTATTGTTGGGCATCAAGGAAGGTGTGTTGGTGTTAAGGATTACCAAATCCGCTTTCTTTCCAACCTCAATGGAACCGATGGAATCTTCCATACGAAGTGCTTTTGCGCCATTGATGGTAGCAATCTTAAAGCCGTCCTTGGCGCTGATGCACTGGGCAGTCTCGCCCACACCTTTATGGATCAGGGTTAAAAGACTTAATTCGTGGAACATATTCAAGGTATTGTTGCTGGCTGCGCCGTCGGTACCAAGGCAAACATTTACGCCTGCATCAAGCATCTTGGGCACGGGGGCAAAACCGTTGCCAAGCTTCATATTGCTGGCAGGATTGGTTACCACGCTGACATTTCTATCTTTTAAAATAGCAATATCTTCATCGGTCACATGCACGCAGTGAGCCGCAATGGTAGGGCGGTCAAAAATACCGCTTCTGCGAGCAAGCTCAATGGGTGTGCAACCGTACTGCTTCTGACAATTCTCAATTTCGGTACGGCTTTCGGACAAGTGAATGTGAATGCCCATATCATTCTTTGCAGACTCTTCCGCCACAATATTTAAGAAGGCTTCATCGCAGGTATAGGGCGCGTGGGGTCCTAAGAAGAAGGACAGTCTGTCGCAATCCTTTGCCGCATCTCTCTCTTCGTATGCCTGGCGCAAACGCATTGCTCCTGCCTCATCATTACCACTTCCCACAAGACCTCTGGAAATCACGGCACGCATACCGGACTCTTTAACCGCGCGAGTGGTCTGATGAATGTTCATCTGCATATCATTAAAGCAGGTAGTACCGCTCTTCATCATTTCAAGGATGGCAAGGTTGGCGCCCCAGTATGCGTCCTCATCAGTCATAGCATCTTCAATAGGGGAAATGGTTCCAAACAGCCAATCACCGAAAGCCAAATCGTCTGCCACATTTCGCATAAAAGCCATATACGAATGGGTATGACAATTGATAAAACCGGGCATTAAAAGCTTGCCGGCGCCGTCGATGATTTTATCAGCATCGGAAGTATCAACGCTTGTTGCATTATCGCCTGTAAGCACGGACTCTATCACGCCCTGATTGATAACTACGCTTGCCTGTTCAATTTTATTAGAACCCGCTCCGTCGGGTAAAATAGCCTGAATATTTTTGATAACAATTTTCACTACTGTTTCTTCTCCTCTTCGTCCATATATTCTTTCACGGCGTTGTCTACGTTTTTACCAATTCTGGAAGTAATAAACACCAATGCATAGTAAAGGGGGATTCCCAAGAAAATAATCCAGCCCGGATGCCAGAATCCGCCTGCTATACCCAAGAAAAGATAAATCGCAACACATAAAACAGGGAATACCATATGGGTAAGAATCATTATCTTTTTGTTGGATGCACTACGGCGCTCCACCAAGGCTGCGTGCTCCTTATCAATGCGGGTTGTATCCCCGGGCTTCACATTGGCATACACCGCCTTACTCTCATCATATTTAGGCATTTCACTGCCGGAATATAAAATGCGGTCGATGGACATCTCATATGCCTTGGACAACTGCATTAACGCACCCGCGTCAGGAAGCTTACTTCCCTTTTCAAACGCCTGCAGTTCATCTATCGCAATGCCGGTTTTCCCGGCAACTGCCTCTATTGTAAAATTCTTTTCTTCTCTTACTTCTTTTAAACGTGTTGCAACCTGACTCATATTGGCCTCCGTTTTGATCTGCTTATTACATTCGCATTTAGTATAACATTATTTAAAAACCTTCTCAATCCCTCATAAAACTTCTCATCGGATTTAACTCTTTTGCCACCTGAAATAAACTATCCTGCTCACACTCAAGGTACTCTTTGATTTCCGCAAGCTCTTTTTCATCAAATCCCTTGTTGTTCAGCAATTCACCGCCGGGAATAATAAACTCGGCACTGGAATCTTTATCCGTAAATAAAACATATGCTACTCTTTTATCGCCAAGTCTCGTCACAGGCGAAACATTAATCTTCATCTCACTATTCATAAGCAGCTCCTAATCTGTATAATATTCGGCCTGGAAGGCTGCATTGCACTCCGCAATCTCTTTGGTTCCGTTGATGTAATCGGCATACATATCCCACAAGTCAATATCGCATCCGTCCGCCACTTCATCTTCCGGAATCCAGGACTTGATTAATGCGATTCTTTCTTCTTTGGTTGTGTCGGATATAAGGTAGCTTTTTGTCTGCATAAAGTTCATCTCCTTGTATGTTTATAATTATAACAAATTTATCTTCAATGTATGACCGCTTCGGCAAACCGAAAGTTTGCCTCTCTATATCACCAAAAGTTCATTTAATCTTTTTTGCACAAGAAATTATTAAGTCTTATTTCCAATAACTTTTTAAATTCAATATTATTACATTTTGCAATAAGTTTTTTATACCTTTCTACATCATAATAATCAACACTTTCAATTGCATGTAGAAGTGCCCAATTCAAATCATCACAATCGTCTGAAAACATTGAAACCACCAATTCTGCTTCATCATATGTCAGCGGTTCTTCATTCTGTAGCAACAAATCATACTTTCTAAAAAGTTCATTTGTCATATCGTTATCATTTGGAATTTTCCCCAATTTAATAAACTCTGTAATATTATTTTTCACTTACTTTACCCCTTCAACTTCAAATTCTCTATTTACTTCGTTGTCTTTTTTCTAATAACTTTTCCACTATTTACCTCAATTGCATAATTAATACCAACATACGACTGCGCATTTATAATACCGTCTTCGTTAATACCATTATGCAATCCCACAAAACATGCACCAAGGCGATTAGGCACATCTATAATTTCTTTGCTAGACCATAAAATATTTCCTTTTCTATCTAATGCAACAAGATTATCATTGAATTCTTTACTATTTTCCTTTAATAAAAATACAATAACATCATCTGTAATAACCCAATTAAAAACATCCCTCT
>JAGAQZ010000042.1 GCA_017622505.1 Lachnospiraceae bacterium | reverse complement strand
GGAGATACATTAAAAGTTTTATCAGATCCTGTAAGGCGGGAAATTTTGCAGTTATTAAAGAAAGAGAGGATGACCGCCGGAAGTATTGCGGAAGCAGTAAATATGACGCCGGCAGCATTGTCTTATCATTTGAAGTTGTTGAAAAATGCAGATTTTGTGCTGGAATATAAAGAGAAGAATTTTATCTGGTATGAAATCAATACTTCCGTTTTTGATGAAATTATTATGTGGATGCAACAGTTTGGAGGGAATGTAAATGAAAAGCAGTAAGATTTTATGGATTATTTCTTTGATACCTTTATTATTATCCTGTGTGGCAGTGCGTTTTCTGCCTGATAAAATCCCTATGCACTACGATATGGCAGGAAATATAGACCGCTGGGGTTCGAAATACGAAACGTTTATTTTCCCGGCGCTGATTATCTTTTTTTCTCTTATGTGGACGGTGATAAGTGCTTTTTATAAAAGAATGGCAACCAAAACCAAAGAAGAGAAACAGCAGGTTGAATATGAAAATAATGTGAAGTTTTTAAATCTGGCTGCTATTTCTATGGCGTTGGCGTTTGGCGTTATGCATGTGATTTTTACTTATTCAAGTTATGTGGAAGCGATAAATAATGCAAGTAAAAGTTCGATCGATATCAGTTCTGTTGTCTGTGTGATTTGGGGAATTATTTTTATTATTCTTGGGAATTTTATGCCAAAGGTGAAACGAAACGGTATTATGGGGCTGCGCACGGAGAAAACTTTAAGTAATGATGATATTTGGCGTAAAAGCAATCGGTTTGCTGGTGTTACTCTGATGATTGCCGGTTTGGCGATTGCAATACAGGCATTGTTCGTCAGTGGAATTGCATCGGTACTTGTGATGCTTGGAGTTATTATTCTGATGACGATAGTGGATTTGATTTATGTAGCAAGATTATAAGAAAGATAATAAGTACGAATCCGAAATAAATGATAGAGTGACACGTCTAAAAAAGAATAGCGAAAGAAAGAAAAACTCCTACTCATTTCACTGAATAGGAGTTTGTTATATTTTATATAATTTTTACTCAACAATTACTATTTCTCTGCTGAACTCACTGATTGGCTTGTTACCGAACTTCTCGGTAACGAGAGAGTCGTAGATGTGAGAAGCCTGAATATCGCATTCCAACATTTCCATACCGGTGGAGGTTAAGAATTCTCTTGCATCCGCCAACTTGGAAATCATAGGGATTTTGGACACTTTCTTAATGGTTGAAGTTAATTCGTTGGCACTCTTGCGAAGTCCTAACATTCTTGCGTAGAAGATGTAATCCTTGTCAACGTAATGCTGAAGGGCATCTTTACGAAGGTTTAAAAGAATGTGCAAGAGACAACGGCTCACGCGGGCATAAGTAATGTCCTTGGTTTTTAACAAATCGCAGAATTGTGAGTAGCTTTCGTAGTTCTTTAAGTTCTTTACGATTTTATCGGAAAAATCTTCTGAAATATCCACGTATTCCGAAAAACCCTTCGGTGCATCCAGAAGAAGCTTGTATTTCAACAGACTGGAAATGTCTTCGTGGAAGATGGGGAAGGTCTTGTGGAAGTCCTTCTTCATCATTTCATATACATGAGGCGGAACCGAACTCTGAATCATATCTAAAGAGTCTGCAGACTTCAAGGATTCACGAATGGAGAGAGCAGAACTCATTACCTCAGTCACCATACGATCGTGATAGCCTGCGCCCATACGTCTCGTGGTCTGGGGCAGAATCTTGCTGTCACGCTGAATAATTGCCTTAATATATTCAATACCCAAAATGTTGTTGGGATAACTCATGGCGTCCACGTGCATAAAAGAATTAGGCAACGTTTCTTCGATTACCTGCATTCTTGCGCGGGGGTAGGTGAGTCCCAGTTTCATTTTCGACTTGATGGCATTTGAAAATGCTTCATCTTCCTTGGATAAAAGAATTGCAATCTCCGTTAATGTCTTAATATCGCCACACTCACTGCCAAAGCAAAGTGTATCTACCACGCCTAACTTGTCAAGCAGGGCAACAGCGCCGGAAGCAAAGTATTCCGCACTGCCTGCTGCGTAATAAAGCGGAAGTTCCAGTACTAAATCAGCACCTGCGTCCAAAGCCATTTTGGTTCTTGTATATTTATCAATCAGCGCCGGAACACCTCTCTGTGTAAAATTACCACTCATTACCACTACGAGATAATCTGCGCCTGTCAATTCTTTCACTTTTTGCATATGATATGCATGTCCGTTGTGGAACGGATTATATTCTGCTACAATACCGGCTACCTTCATAGTAAGCCCCCTTTCAAAGCAAATTCCCCAAATTGTTTTTACCTTTCTTTTAAACTTAACATTTTTGAAAGATAGTGACAAGTTAATTTGTGTAAAAAATACATTATTTTTTATAAAAGTAATTCCAAAAGCTAATATAACTGTTATAAAAAAGACGAATTTTTGGAAAAACCATCGCACACCCTTGTAGATTTAAAAAAATTTATGTATAATATTCAAGGATTATCGAGAGAAATATGATAATCACATTACTATCAAATATTGGAGCGGCCCCTTGTGTGTTACAGGGACAACCCCAAACATATAAAGGAGAGAAGCAAAATGGCATTCGTAGACAGAATCAAAGAAAAAGCAAAACAGTGTAAGAAGACAATTCTTCTTCCGGAAACAATGGACGACAGAACTTATTACGCAGCTGCACAGGCAATCAAGGAAGATTTGGCTGACATCGTTTTAATCGGTAGCCAGGCAGAGATTGACGAGCACGTAAAGGGCACAGGCGTTGATATAAGCGCAGCAAAGGTGATTGACCCTGCAAACTGCGATAAGTTTGATGATTACGCAAATCTTTTATACGAAACAAGAAAAGCGAAAGGTATGACTTTGGAACAGGCAAAGGACATCCTTTTAAAAGATACAATTACTTTCGGTATCGTAATGTTGAAGGCTGATGACGCAGACGGTTTGGTAGCAGGTGCTTGCCACTCTACAGCAGATACTTTAAGACCTTCCTTACAGATTCTTAAGACTAAGGCAGGCTGTAAGCTTGTGTCTGCATTCTTCGTAATGGACGTTCCTAACTGCGAATTTGGTGCAAACGGTACTTTTATTTTTGCAGACAGCGGTTTGAACCAGGATCCCAATCCCGAAGAATTGGCAGCAATCGCAGCTTCTTCTGCAGAAAGCTTCGAAGCTTTGGTAGGAGAGAAGGCAGTTTGTGCAATGCTTTCACACTCAACCGTAGG
>JAGAQZ010000041.1 GCA_017622505.1 Lachnospiraceae bacterium | reverse complement strand
TGTAAAACTCAATAGTTGCCTGAAAGTAGTTGGTGAAGACCTTGCGATTTTACAAGGTTTTGGCAGACTGACGAGAGAAATGGTAAAATTACAAAAGAAGGATGACGGATATTATTTGACTTTTAGTGGTATTGTTTTTAAAAAGATATAGAGATTAGGGAGTCCTAGGCAGGGAAAATACTGCATAGGGCTTCTTTTGTTAGTTGTAGTCGTGTTTTGTAGATGATATAATAAAAACATGAGTGCAAAAGTTATTTGCCATATATCTGGAGTCTTTAAAAGGGTAAGATTCCGTGAAAAGGAGACTGGAATGTTTGCAAAGACGATTAAGATTTCCACAATAATTCTTGTGGTGTTAACAATTATTTTTACGTTAATTTATCAATGCAATCCCAATGCTGTGATATTGAGCATAGCGATTACATTCGGTACGATTAGCTATCATTTTTTGATGCGTTTGGCTGTGGGATATGTTGTGAATGGAATCTTTCATAACAGATTTAATTATAAAAGAAAGTGGTTTCAAGAAAAGAAATTTGAAAAGCGTGTGTATGAAGTATTACGAGTGAAAAAGTGGAAAGATAAAATGCCTACCTTTGCACCGGAAATGCTGGATTTAAAAGTGCACACATGGGAAGAAATTGCAGGGGCAATGTGTCAGTCGGAAGTGGTACATTCGATTATAGTGGTGCTGTGTTTTGTACCTATACTAGCTACATTAATATGGGGGACATTTTGGGTATTTTTTATTACATCTATTTTATCTGCTGTTGTGGAGAGCTTGTTTGTGATAATGCAACGATATAACAGGCCAAGGGTAATAAGGATGATTGAGAAGGAGAGGAAGGGAAAAGCATAATGAAAGTCGGAGTAATTGGTTATGGAAGTATGGGCAAGATGCTTTTAGAGAAGCTGTCCTCAAATAGTGACTTGATTGACGGAAAACTATATGTGGCAAATAGAAGTTATGGAAAGATATCTGATTTGGCCGAAAAGTATCATTTGTGTCATAATAATCAAGAGATTACAACAGTGGTTGACGTTTTGTTTATTTGTGTCCGACCTGTTGATATGAAAAACGTGTTGGAAGAAATCAAAAATAGTTTAAGGAAAGAGCAGATTATTGTATCGCTCAACGGAAGTATTACTTTTGAACAGATTGAAAGTGTTTGTAAGAATAAAATAATAAAATAATAAAAGCTATTCCCAGCGTGATGGCTGAAATAAATAAGTCGCAAACGTTAATTTGTTGTAATTCTATGGTAAATGAACAGGACAAAGCAAATATAAAAGAATTGTTATTTTGTATAGGGTCTGTAATAGAATTGCCTGAATCAGAGATGGGGATGGGTTCTGAACTTGTTAGCTGTATGCCGGGATTTATAGCAGCAATATTCAATGAAATTTGTGGGTCAGCACAAAAACATACAAATATTGCGGTGGAAGAAGTCGTCCAAATGGTTTTGCATACAATGATAGGGACGGGACAGTTGATGATTGAAAATAATTATTCATATCAGGATGTTATTACAAGAGTGGCGACAAAAGGTGGAATAACAGAAGAAGGTGTAAAGGTAATACAAGAAGCGTTTCCACAAGTTTCAAATGCTATTTTTGATAAAACATTAGAGAAAAGAAGACAGACTACTTTAAATGCGCAGAAAGCATTTAAGGAATAAATTTTGATGATGACATCATGCGTATGTATGTTGTGAAAAAGGAAGGATGCCAGATGGCATGAATATGTCTAGGTGTATAACTCGTTATATTATTATAGAAAAACAGAGAAGGGAACTTATGTAAAATGAAAAAGAAAATTTTGGTCATAGTGATAGTTGTAGTGCTGGTATTGGCAGGATTATGGTTGGTGGTACGTCCAAAAGCATTAGGGAATATGAAACATTCATATGATACAGCAACAACAAGTAGTTCGGATTTTTCTTTTGCAGGACAAGAAAATGAGAAAATTAAATTTTCGTTTGAATCTAATGTTGAAGGTGGAGATTTAGTTATTACGTTGCGAGATTCCTCTGGTAATGTGGTTTATGAACTGGATGATGCTAAAAGGTTAGAGACTTTTTACACTTTAAATACTACTGACACTTATATGGTAGTAGCAGAATATAAAGAGTTTGTAGGTGATTTTAAAGTTACTGTGTATCTGGCAAAGTAGTTTTAACTAGGTAAGGTGTAATCAAGATTATGGTAGGAATCTATTTTAGCGGAACAGGTAATTCCAAATATGCAGTGGAATTCTTTTGTAATGAATATGATGAAGCAGCTAAAGCATTTTCTATTGTGGACGATAATGTTGTTGAGGCAATTAAAAGCGACGAAATGCTTGTATTTGCATATCCTGTGCAATATAGTACTGTGCCGAAGATACTGCGTGATTTTATTATTGTAAATAAAGACCTTTGGGAGAATAAAAAAGTTTTTGTTATCGCCACAATGGGATTGTTTAGTGGTGATGGAGCAGGAATTCTTGGACGACTTTTACAGCAATACGGAGCAGAAATAATAGGTGGATTGCATCTGAAAATGCCGGATAGCATAGGTGATGAAAAAGTGTTGAAACGTCCGCTGGAAAAGAACAAGGAGCTCGTGAAGAAAGCGGAACAGAAGATTAGCAAGTCAGTTCAGCTTTTGAAATCAGGGAAACCAACCCAAGAGGGAATTGCTATATTATATCTCATGACTGGTTTCTTTGGACAAAGATTGTATTTTGGACATAAGACAAAGAACTATTCTGATAAACTGCGTGTGAATGAAGATAAGTGCATAGGGTGCGGCAAGTGTGAAAAGTTATGTCCTATGAATAATATCAAAATTGTCGATAAGAAAGTGGTGCAGAATAACCGGTGTACCATGTGTTATAGGTGCATCAATAATTGCCCGAAGCAAGCTATGACGTTGCTTGGGAAAGCAGTTGTGGAGCAGAGCGTGATAGAGAAATATCTATGATGAGGATTACGGATGATATGAAAAAGATATATAAGTTTGAACCATGGTTTTTTATGTTTTTTGGAGTTTTTCATTTACATAGAATTTGGGGACTTGTGGACAGAAACTCTTATGCAAAGTTTTGGATAAATGTCATGGAAAGTAGAGGATTATTTTACTTTGTACTAATGGGTATATTGTCTGCCCTTTGTGTACTCGGAATAATTACTTTCTTTAGGAATTTGCGGTACAACTATTGGTGGAGATGGATATATCTGTGTGGTGGCGGATATTTATTATTTGATTTGTTTGCTATTGCAACCGGATTGGGGTTTTGGCACGATTTAATTCTGGCAATGTTTGACGTAACAGCATGGTATTGGAATCTGCTTTGGGGTGGATTTATAATCATGGGTGGTGCGGTGTTTGTGTTGGGGATATTGCTAAAATTGAAGAATAAGCAAGGATAATACGTAAAAGTATGTAGTTGGTGAAATGTGTAGGTATTTGTTGTATAATATAATTGACTGATAATACATGATTATCAGTTGATAATACATGGTTAAGGTGACGCAAATGATAAATTGGGACTTCAAAGACAGAATATTATATCAGGGCGAAGAGATAACACAGGATTCAAGGAAATTTGAAATATTAGTTGA
>JAGAQZ010000040.1 GCA_017622505.1 Lachnospiraceae bacterium | reverse complement strand
TCAGTATCACTTGAACAATAAAATCAAATATGACATCACAGTGACATGAGCAGTAAATGATATTCAGTATTTGATACTGAAACGGTTGCAAAAAAAGTTCATAATTTTTTGCAAAAAGTGCTTGACATTAGCAGGAATTGTGAGAAGAATAGATGATTTGGGACGTATTGTAATTCCAAAGGAGATCAGAAGGACTTTGCGGATCAGAGAAAGTGACCCGCTTGAAATATTTACGGACCGTGAAGGTGAAATTATATTGAAAAAATATTCGTCCATTGGTGAAATGAGTGGATTTGCGAAACAGTATGCTGACAGCTTGGCTCAAGTCTCGGGGAAGGTGGCTGTAATTGCGGACAGAGACCGCTATATTGCTGTTTCGGGCGGAATGAAAACCCTATTGAATAAACATGTGAGCAAAGATGTGGAACGCAAAATGGAGAATCGCGAGCAGGTGTTGGCAAAGAAAAATGAGAAATCTTTTGTAATGCTGGCAGAAGATGAGAATGACGTTGAGATGCAGGTAATGGCGCCGATTATCAGCGAGGGTGACGTGGTTGGCGCAGTCTTTTTATTGGCTTCCGATGAAAGCATTGGTGAAACAGAGAAGAAACTGGTTCTCTCCGCAGCGTCCTTCCTTGGAAAGCAGATGGAATTATAAAAAGTCTTCTTCCAAAACCTGAATTTCCATATAATCAAAATCAATGGGCTCGATGAAATTGTCTGCGGTAAAACGTGCTTTGCTTAAGCGTTTAAAATCCGCAACGGTGGAATCGAGCCATATGGGTTTGCAGAGGTCAAATTCCACGCAGGCAGCATCCAATCCGTTAAAGATTTTATGCGTGCGGGTATCTTCGGAAGCGTCTTCAATTACCGTATCTTTCACCAGGCGGCTGTCTTTTATAATTCTTACCCATAAACGAAACATAATGTGTATTCCTTTGTTAAAAATATTCGTGGCCAAGATACCACGAAATGTATTATAGCAGAAAAAATTTAAATATCCAAATAAAAGTCCCCATAAATGAGGAGTGCCCCGATGTCGCTTCCGACACCGAGGCATTATGAAAAAAATTGTTAGCAATGTTAATGTCACATGAATGATTGTTTTCTTTAACTGTTTTTAGTATAACCAAGAAATATGAATAAAAAATGAACATAAAGTAAAAGTAGTTTAAATATTTCGTTTACATAATAATAATTTCTGAATGTGAACTTTCAACACTTTCATATTGTAAAACATTGTAAAAAATGATAAAATATATGCAATCTATGATTTTTTTCGTTTCGATAGATAAATGGGGCAAGTTGGAGGGAAAACGATGGATAATTTTATGGATAAACTGGCGCAGAAATATAATGCACAGGAAATGATTCGCGCAAATGCACAGGCAGAAGCATCTGAAATGCAGAGATTGCAGGAACAAGTTGCGGCATACGAAGGCATTTTGCAGGATATGCGCAAATTAAATTATAAAAATTCCGAATTAACAGATAGAATCTATGCTTTGGTAGATGAGAGTATCAGTAAGGTACAGGGTGTGCAGAAGTCCGGTGGAGATACCGGCGAGCTTGCAGCGAGCCTTTCAGATGAAATTATGAAGGCTGTAGACGAGGCTTTAAGCAACTTAGATACAACAGTGGGAACTGCATTGAATGAGTCTGTAAGCGGAGCTTTGATGGCACCTGTGGATCAGATGAAGCAGACAACCCAGGAAGTGACCGGTTCTGTGGCTGCGGTTCGTCAGATTGCGGAAGATGTGAAGACAACAGCGGATGAAATTCGCTATGCTACAGATATGGTTCGTTCATCGGCAGATGATGTTACAAGTTCTGCAATGGAAGTTCGTAATTCGGTAGAAGGAATGCAGACTGCGGTTGCAGAAGTTCGAAACTCCGCTGATGAAGTGAAGGAATCTATGGAACAGATGCGTTCTACGGTTCACGGTGTGATGATTTCTACAGAAGATATGAAGATTTCTACGGAAGAGATTAAGGCAACTACGGAAGACTTAAAGAATTCTAATGAGGATTTGAAGTCTTCGGTAAGAACATCTGTTGACAATGCATTGTTGACCATAAGACGCGAGAATCGCGAGATTGCAGATCACTTGGAATATATCCGTACAACCGTAGATACCATTCAGAAGCCTTCAGCAGAAGAAGAAATGCGTAAGGCGGAAGAAGAACAGCGTAAGCTTGCGGAAGAACAGCAGAAGGAAGAAGCAAGACTGGCACGAGAAGCTGAGAATAAGAAAGCACTGGAAGAAATGTTTAGACAGTCTGATGACTTTGTACATAAAGAGAATGTTAAGGTATACCGTAATGTTCAGGCTGTTGTGGTAGATGAACTTAAGAATCAGACAGAGGGCTTGACCAAGCATAACCGTGAACTTTATACAAAGATGAAATCTGTTAAGGTGTTAATTTTTATAGCAATCGGTCTTGGATTGGTAAACATAGCACTTACACTTCTTTCGATTTTGGGAATTATTTAATAATGTAGTGACAAGCGGGCCGGTAGAAATGTAGGCCCGCTTTTTACTTTTATCAAAACAATATAAGTAATATAAAAGGAGACAAAATGAAAAAAACAATTTTAGTAGCGTTGATTATGGCAACTTTTATGATGGTAGGTTGTGGAAACATGGCAGAGATATTGCCAAACGATGACGATAATACAACTGTGGTAAACAGTGAGGATGGTCAAGCGCCCGTTTCTGAAGATTCAGTTGCGGAAACGAGAGAATTACAGGAATACTCACCCGCCTCAGGCAGCTATGCAATCAGTATTTATGAAATTGATGGTGGCTGGACTGTATATCCTGATACAGGCAATGACGAACAGTTGGTGTTGGATAATGAAGATATGTCATTTTCTATTTTGATGCAGTCATTTCCGAAAGTGTCCGATGCATATCAGGACTTTGCATCTTTTGAAACTTTTTACAGGAATGCAACGTCTTCTTCCATGGGCGAAGGTACTGTGGAAAATATTGATATTAGCAATGCGGCAATTATAAATTATTCATCAATGTTATATACCGTAGATTCTCAAGGATATACGATTTATGGTCAGATTACCGTATTTGAAACCGAGAATGCATATTATTCCTGCACTATTACCGGTTTGGACCGGATTTATACTAAATATATTGATGAATATGAAGAACTGTACAATACTTTTGTAGAAAAATAAGGAATTCCGAAATGATAGCAATTATATGTAATTGGGTATATGTGACCTTTGTTTCCTTGGGATTGGGAGTAGGGGTTTCTGAACTTTCGAACAAAATGTTTGGATACAGAATCAAAAGGATCGACAGCTTATTAATGGCGGGATTGGCAATTGCCACGGTTTATGCACAGATTTTCAGTCTATTTGCCGGCGTTGGAATGATGGCCAATATTGTGTTATTTGTATGCTGTATTTTGGTGTATATATTTCAGGGTAAAAACTTAAAACATTGTCATTTTACAAGTGAAGAGAGAATTAAGCCGGAGATTATCATAGTTGTTGCAATTTTGGTGGTGTTTTGGGCGTATTTTTCATCCAGAGGTTATATGCACTATGATAGTGATTTATATCATGCTCAAAGCATACGTTGGATAGAAGAGTATGGCGTGGTTCCGGGGTTGGGAAATCTTCATGAAAGATTTGCATACAATAGCTTGTTCTTTGCATTAAGTGCGTTGTTCAGCATGAAATTTTTGTGTGGAACATCTATGCATACAATGAGTGGCTTTTTTTGCGTTGGTGTTGTGCATAACAGCTTTAGATATTACAAAAAGTTGGAAAAATAAGAAGTTTTTGCTGACGGATTATGCCAGGGTAGGCTTAATATATTACCTAATCACAATTATGGATGAGGTAGTATCTCCGGCATCCGATTATTCCATTATGTGTGTGATTTTCTTTATCGTAATTAAGTGGTTGGATTTGTTGGAAGCGAGTGAAAAGAACACAGCACCGTACGCATTACTGTGTGTGTTAGGAGTATATGCATTAACATTGAAACTTACGGCAGGGCTCATTATATTGCTGGTAATAAAAGCATTGTATCATTTGATAAAAGAGAAGAAAGTTAAAGATATATTAATTTATTTATTTACGGGGTTGATTGTGTCGATTCCTTGGTTTGTAAGAACGGTTATAATATCCGGCTGGCTATTGTATCCGTTCCCGGCATTGGATTTATTTGAATTTGATTGGGAGATGAATGCAACCGGCATAGAATTAGATGCTGCACAGATAACAACTTGGGGGCGTGCATTGTACGATGCCTCTTTAGTGGAATTACCAATTACACAGTGGTTTCCGAATTGGTTTAAAACAACACTTTCAGGAACTGAAAAGGGATTGGTTCTTGGATGTTTGATTTGTTTAATTATATATTTATTTGATTTTATGATGGCAGTATGTAAAAAACGTCGGGAACAGTTCGATACTTTATTGGTAATTGGATGTATATTGTTGTCGTATTTGTTTTGGCAATGTAGTGCGCCGCTTATTCGTTATGGTTATGCATATGTATTATTATTAGACTTTCTTATGTTGGGGCAAGTGCTGCATCGTTTAGGATGGAATAAGATGCAGAATATAGTTTATTTTGTGTTATTGCTATATGGTGTATATAAGGTATACGCTATAGGGCAATACATATATGATACACGTTTGGTGCAGACATATGTTAAGCAAGCGGATTATGGCACATATGAAATGAAAAGCTATAATGTAGGGGAATATGTTTTTTATTATCCTGCTTCGGGGGATCGCTCGGGGTATGAATTCTTTCCGGCGTCGACTGTGAAAATGGATATAGAATTGCGTGGCGAAGGTTTGGAAGATGGTTTTCGATTAAGAAAATAGAGAATGAATGATAAATAAAAAGATAATAAATTATAAAAAAGCGCAGGTTTAATTCCTGCGCTTTTGTGCATAATATTCTAAAATAGAATGCATTATTTTAAAACATAATTATGATAATCGTGATTTAGATTCTTGCAACACCTGAATCTCTTGCGGCCTGTGCTACAGCTTTGGAAACTGCATCTTTGACGCGGGGATCAAATGCTGCAGGAATGATGTAGTCTTCGTTGAGTTCTTCGTCAGAAATTAAGTTTGCCAATGCGAGAGAAGCGGCAATCTTCATTTCTTCGTTGATGTCTTTGGCACGAACGTCAAATGCACCGCGGAACAACGCAGGGAATGCAAGAACGTTGTTAATCTGGTTCGGGAAATCACTACGTCCCGTAGAAACTACACGGGCACCGCCTGCCTTTGCTTCGTCGGGGAAAATTTCGGGTGTAGGATTTGCGCAAGCAAATACGATAGCATCTTTGTTCATAGTCTTAACCATTTCTGTGGTTAAAGCACCGGGAGCTGATACACCGATGAATACGTCAGCGCCAACAACCACATCTGCAAGAGAGCCGGATTTTTTCTCTAAGTTGGTAAGCTTAGCCATTTCTTCTTTGAAAGGATTCATACCTTCTTTACGGCCTTCGTAAACAGCACCTGTACGGTCACACATAATCACATTTTTAACACCGTAAGAAAGGATTAACTTGGTAATTGCGGTTGCGGCTGCGCCTGCACCGTTTACAACTACCTTAATTTCTTCTTTGGTCTTTCCTACAACTTTTAATGCGTTGATGAGGCCGGCAAGTGTAATGATTGCTGTACCGTGCTGATCATCGTGGAAAATAGGAATATCACATTTCTCTTTTAACTTCTTTTCGATTTCAAAACAACGGGGTGCTGCGATGTCTTCCAAGTTTACGCCACCGCAAGAACCGGAGATTAAGTAAACAGTATTTACGATTTCATCTACGTCTTTAGACTTAATACAAAGAGGGAAAGCATCTACATCACCGAAAGCTTTGAAAAGTACGCACTTACCTTCCATAACAGGCATACCTGCTTCGGGGCCGATATCACCCAAACCTAATACTGCGGTACCGTCTGTTACAACCAAGCAGGTATTCCAACGTCTTGTATATTCATAACTCTTTTCAACATCCTTCTGGATTTCCAAGCAGGGTTCTGCAACACCGGGGGTGTAAGCCAAAGATAAATCGTCTTTGGTGGAAACCGGAACGCGGCTGACTACTTCGAGTTTACCTTTCCATTCGCCATGTTTTTTTAATGATTCTTCTGCATAATTCATAATGCGCCTCCAAGATAACAACTATATTTGTGGTAATACTTTTATAATAAAAATAAAAACCAAGACTTAACATACTCCTTTTTTTTCAAAGCGTCAAGTTTCTTTTGAAGAAAACCTTAACTTGACTTGTATTCTTCTGTAATGTTAAAATAAACTGTTATATTGTGGTTTATGCGGAGCAAGTAAGTTTATGAAATTTATTACTCATTATCATAAAAAGTTAAAAGTGCATGCATTGAAGTTTTTATTAGGTGCGTGGGGCGTTGCAGCTTTCTTTTTGCCGCGTATTGAATTTTACGAATCTACCGGTGACAACCGCTTCACTGTTTATTTGTATGGGGAAGAAGTGGGTTATGTTGCAAATCAGGATATGGTAGAAGACTGTATACGTGAAGCGAGACGTGAACTTGCAATGGAAGCAGATGGTTTGTACATTGTAGAAGAGCCGGAAGTGCGCTTTGAAGGGGTAGAAGTTGTCTGGAGCAAATGTGACGACGAAGAGACTGTAACACAGAATATTAAGGAAGTTATGGCAAAGCACGAAAAAGAAACCTTAATCAGGGCGTATACAGTTAAAGTAAACAGCCAGACCGTGAATTTGCGTACTGCGGAAGAGGTGAATGCGTTATTGTCAGGTACGATTGCGCGTTATGATACGGAAGGCAGATATCAGTTAGGAATGGATTTAAACCCGGAACGTGAACTGAATGTACTTACGGCGAATGTTACAAGAAGCAACAGTCAGTATAATACGTGGGATGTATCAGCAGGAGCGGAGAGTGTAATGCCTGACGGTATTGATGATTCTTATCTTACGGAGCATATGGATTTTGACGAATTTGATTTGGGAATTCGTGAGATTGGTTTTTCGGAAGAAGTAGAAGTAGTAGAGGCTTATATTTTGGAAGAAGAATTAAACACATTGGAAGAGGCTGTGAATCTTTTGACGGAAGAACAGGAGGTTCAGCAGATTTATGAAGTTCAGGCCGGAGATACATTGTCGGAGATTTCCATTACTGTTGGTATTCCTATGGAAACCATTGTGGAAATGAACGGAAATCTTTTGGATAATGTGAATTCTACATTGAATATTGGTGATGAATTAATCATTACGGTTCCGGAACCTGAGTTATCGGTTGTATGGACAAGTCGCGAACATTACGAAGAGACTTATGAAGCGGAAATAATTTATATACCGAATGATGAATGGTATACAACGCAGATGGTTACGTTACAGGAGCCTTCTGCGGGCTTCCGTGAGGTGGTGGCGGATGTTACTTATGAAAATGATGATGAAATTAACCGTGTAATTGTAAAAGAAGAAGTAATCATGGAAGCGGTGCCGAAGATTGTAGAACGTGGAACCATTGTTCCGCCTACTTATGTGAAACCGATTTCCGGCGGACGTTTATCTTCAAGATTCGGTCGTAGGTCTGCGCCGACAGCAGGAGCTTCTACTTATCATAAGGGTGTCGACTGGGCAACTCCTGTGGGAACACCGGTATATGCATCTTCCGGTGGTACGGTTGCAAAAGCCGGCTGGGGTAGCGGTTATGGTTATGTTGTTTACATTAACCATCCGGATGGCAGACAGACAAGATATGCGCACTTGAGTAAGGTGCAGGTATCTGTCGGACAGAGTGTATCCCAAGGTGACAGAATTGCATTGAGCGGTAACACGGGCGTAAGTTCCGGACCTCATGTGCATTTCGAAATTTTGATTAACGGCAGACAGGTAAATCCGTTAGACTACTTATAAAAAGGATTTTGGTCGAAAGGTTTACATTTGACGTGTTTTGGTATATAATACTATAAGCATGATTGGGTTAGTGGGCTTACAAAACCTAATAAGTTGAGGTGTTTTATGGAACAGTACGCAATGAAAGGTGGCGTGCCTCTGGTCGGTGAAGTAGAGATCGGCGGCGCGAAGAACGCAGCGTTGGCAATATTGGCTGCGGCAATCATGACTGATGAAACCGTTGTGGTAGAGAACGTTCCTGATGTGCGCGATACCAATGTACTAATGAAAGCAATGGAAAGCGTTGGTGCAACCGTTGTGAAAACGGATCGTCACACAGTTAAGATTAACGGTTCGCAGATTGATAACCTTGTGATTGATGATGAACATATTAAAAAAATTAGAGCTTCTTACTATTTGTTAGGAGCACTCCTTGGTAAATACAAACATGCGGAAGTGCCTCTTCCCGGAGGTTGTAATTTAGGTACCAGAGCAATTGACCAGCATTTGAAAGGCTTTCGTGCTTTGGGCGCTGATGTACGTGTAGAGCATGGTTTTGTAATTGCCGAAGCAGCCAAGTTAAAGGGCAATCATATTTTTATGGATAAAGTTTCTGTTGGCGCTACCATTAATGTTATGATGGCAGCAGTGATGGCAGAGGGTAAGACTGTAATCGAGAACGCGGCCAAAGAGCCTCATGTTGTAGACCTTGCCAACTTCTTAAACAGTATGGGTGCGAATATCAAGGGTGCCGGAACCGACGTGATTCGAATTAACGGCGTAAGCAGACTTCATAAGACGGAATATGCAATTATTCCCGATCAGATTGAAGCAGGTACTTTTATGATGGCAGCGGCTATCACAAAGGGCGACATTATGGTTAAAAATGTTATCCCTAAGCATTTGGAATGTATTTCTGCCAAGCTGATTGAAATGGGTTGTGAAATTGAAGAGTCGGATGATGCGGTACGTGTTGTTGCATCCAAGAGATTAAACAATACACAGGTTAAGACATTACCTTATCCCGGTTTCCCGACAGATATGCAACCACAGATTACGGTAACACTTGGTTTGTCCAGCGGTATCAGTATTGTGACAGAGAGTATCTTTGATAATCGTTTTAAATATGTGGATGAACTTGCAAGAATGGGCGCTGATATTAAGGTAGAAGGTAATACGGCAATCATTAGTGGTGTAGGCAAGTATACAGGTGCCAGTGTATCGGCACCGGATTTAAGAGCGGGAGCAGCCTTGGTATTGGCTGGACTTGCGGCAGACGGATTTACCGTTATTGATGATATCAAGTATATTGAACGCGGATATGAAGATTTTCCCCAGAAGATGAGAAATCTTGGAGCTCATATGGAAAAGGTAGAGAGTGAGAAGGAGCTGCGTAAGTCTGAATTAAAAATTGGTTAAAGAAAAGGACATTTCATAACGAAATGTCCTTTTATAATATTGTTATAAAATTGCGTCAATATGTAAATCGGGTTCTTTGGACAAATCCAAGAACTTTTCCCCTTGTTTAATAACCGGTTTGGATAAAAGATGTTTGTTAATAAATACAACTGTTCCGGTCTCACCGTTGCTTAATCTCACTTCATTATGCAGATAAGTATTCACGATGTTTTCTAAAAAGATTAAAATGTATTCCGGATCGTATTTCTGAAGCCCTTCGTTTTCGAAAATTTCGATTACGCGAAATGGACACATAGAACCACGATAGATTCTGGCGGAAGTCATAGCATCGTACACATCGGCAATGGCTACGGCTTTGGCATAGCGGTCGATTTTATCGGCCTGTACCCCTAAAGGATATCCTGTGCCATCGCATTTTTCGTGATGCATCAATGCGGCGTTCATAATGTGAGAGTTAATATTCTTACTTTTTAAAATATGAAAACCTTCTACTGTGTGAGTTTTTACAATTTTGTATTCCTCGTCTGTTAAACGGTCCGGTTTCTTAATGATGCTGTCGGGAATTTTAAGCTTGCCGATGTCGTGTAAAAGTCCGCACAAGGTTAAAAGATTCTGTTCTTTCTCGGGCCATTTAAGCCACTGGGAGAAAATATTGCAAATTAAGGCGACATTCATACAATGCGCAAAGGTCAAGTCGTCATATTGGCGCATATTGTGCAACATATCGAAAGCGTGATAGCTTGATGTGGCTTCGGAAAGAATGGCTAAAGTATTGGTCAACATTGCGTCGGTATCAATGTTGGCGTTCATATCTACAATATCATTGATGGATTCTTTGAAACTTATGAGATTTTCATCGAAACTTTCGTGGAATTTCTTGAACTCCGCACTTTCGCGAATGCGCTCGGAATGAGTACGGGTATCTTCTTCCACATCCAATCCGACTAAAGATTGGTCTTCGATACGTACACTTAAAATAGAATAAAATTCAAGACGGGTAATGGCTTTATCTGTTAAAGTAAGCCCTTTGGGAAGGATTAATTGCCCGGTGTAATTGTAAACATCTTCCGCGGTAATCATCCCCGGAGTCAATTCGGATGTTCTGACTCTTCTCATGTACGCCCTCCTTTTTGTCATTTCCCCTAGACAGTATTATATGGAAAAAAGTTTACAAAGTCAACGAAACTTGTCAGTGTAAAATGTGAATTTTGTAAGATAAAGGTAATTGCCGTAAATTGCTTGACTTTTTTGTAAAGTCATTGTATTGTATGTGTATCTCTTATTCAGAGTGGTGGAGGTACAGAGGACCGATGAAGCCACGGCAACCCCTTTTATAAGGAAGGTGCCTACCTGAGCGAGTGGCATTGCAATGCAATGCGTCGAACAATAAGAGGATTTGATATGGAAATCATCAGGTCCGCTTATTGATAAGCGGTTTTTTTATGCGACAAATTAAGGAGGAAAGAAAATGGAAAAAAGATTATTTACTTCAGAATCAGTTACCGAAGGACATCCTGATAAACTCTGTGATGCAATTTCCGATGCGGTATTGGATGCGTTAATGGAGCAGGACCCTATGAGCCGTGTTGCTTGTGAGACTTGTACAAATACAGGATTTGTATTAGTTATGGGTGAAGTAACCACCAAAGCAAATATTGATATTCCCGCAATTGTTCGTAAGACCGTAACAGAAATCGGTTATGACCGTTCTGAATATGGTTTCGACGGAAATACCTGTGCGGTTATGGTTTCTTTGGACAAGCAGTCTGCAGACATTGCTATGGGTGTTGATAAGGCGTTGGAAGCCAAAGAAGATAAAATGAGCGACGACCAGATTGAAGCAATCGGTGCAGGCGATCAAGGTATGATGTTTGGTTACGCAACTAACGAAACAGAAGAATATATGCCTTACCCTATTTCATTGGCACATAAGTTAACATTACAGCTTACCAAGGTTCGTAAGGATGGCACATTGAAATACCTTCGCCCTGACGGTAAGAGCCAGGTTTCTGTAGAATATGATGAAAACGGAAAGCCGATTCGTTTGGAAGCGGTTGTTTTATCAACCCAGCATGATCCTGATGTTACCCAGGAACAGATTCACGAAGATATTAAGAAGTATGTTTTTGCACCTGTACTTCCTGCAGAACTTTTAGATGAAAATACCAAGTATTTTATCAATCCTACAGGCCGTTTTGTAATTGGTGGTCCCAACGGAGATTCCGGTTTGACAGGTCGTAAAATCATCGTAGATACCTACGGCGGATATGCCCGTCACGGCGGCGGAGCTTTCTCCGGTAAGGACTGTACCAAGGTAGACCGTTCAGCAGCTTATGCAGCACGTTATGTTGCAAAGAACATTGTTGCGGCAGGTCTTGCTGACAAGTGTGAAATCCAGTTGTCTTACGCAATCGGTGTTGCGCATCCTACATCTATTATGGTGGATACTTTCGGCACCGGCAAATTGTCAGAAGACAAGCTTGTGACAATCATCAGAGAGAACTTCGACCTTCGTCCCGCAGGAATTATTAAGATGCTTGACTTACGTCGTCCCATCTACAAGCAGACATCTGCTTACGGACACTTCGGACGCAATGACTTGAACCTTCCTTGGGAAAAGTTAGACAGAGTCGACGATTTGAAGAAATACTTATAAAATATGTAAAAGAAATAGAAGTAAAAGCCTTCGGCCTATAAAAGTGCCGGAGGCTTTTTTGTGCAAAAAAGTGTGCTGAATTATTATCGTATCACAGGATTATTAATTATAAAACTGCCACGAAAAACGTGTCGAAAACTTCTATCGTTTCATAACATAAATTTGCTAAAAAGCGACAGCGGGCTTGTGTTAATTTTTAAGAAACACATAAAAAGGAGCAATATGCCGTTGTAAAAAATGAGGAGGTAGAACTATGGACGCAATGCAGGAAATCAGAGGACCTAAAAATAAAAAGCAGATTGGACGAATCGGAAAGGGCGATAAAATATACATTGAAGATTATGCGGTGACGTATTTGAACCAAATTGCAAGGAGTCCGGAAACGAAAAACGGATATGCAGGGTTGTTCGGCCATTGCCGTGTGGTGGACGGTAAAAAGGAATTTTACATATATTCCGCAATTTATCAGGAGTGCGAAAAGATGAAGGATGGCGGATTGCCAAGGGAAGCCGTGCAAAAAATAATGCGAAAGCGCGGTGAAAATTTTGCGGAGCATTTTTTTCTTGGTTGGGCATTGGTTTATAGAGAAAATGCGGGAACTATGTGGGAGAATTGTTACCGCTCCCGCATGGAGACTTTGATGGGAAAACCGGAACTTTTGATGACCTTAAAATGTGATACCTGTGAAGAGCACTTTTATTTGTATCCCACGGAGATGCCGAAAGAAACGGAAGGATATTTTATCTTTTATGAGCAGAATGATGCGATGCAGAATTACCTGATTGGGTGGCACGGCGAACTTCATAAGGACAAGTGCGATGATGAAATGGATAACGTAGCAGAGAATTGCAGAAATTATTATAAAGAAAAAAGAAGCCGGCAAATGCGAACAAGGCTTGCGGGAGTAGCTTTTGTTGCGGCTGCTTTATTGCTGATTTTTAGCGCGGGTGTAGGAATTCAAAATCTGAATCAGTACGATAAAATTAAAGAAACGGGACAAGCCATTGAAGAGATGCAAGAGGTAAAAGAGACAGCTGATGCAAGCCAGATGATGGGTGCAAACGAGATGGCAGATGCAAATGAGATGACGGATACAAGTGAATTAGTACCGATTGAATGGGAGGAAAAGTCTGATACAGTATATGCGGTTACGTTGGAAGAGGAGCAAATTGCTATTGAAGAAAACGAAAATGTAGCGGAAGATGTATTGGCAGAAACACAAGAGGAATTAAGTGCGGGTTCTATTGAGACTCTGCCGGCGGTACAGGAAAAAGAAGAAACGGAAGTGGCAATGACAGAGGAAACCGTGACAATAGTGGAAAAAGAAGAGCTGCAACCGATTGAAGAAATGATTATACCGGAAGAAGTTGTATATATAGGAGAAACCGAAAAAACCGAAATCGAAAAAATCGAAACTGAACAAGTTGAAACCGGCACAAGTGAAGAATTGGAAACGGTAAGATTTCCGGAAGAATATGTTACATATGAGGTTGCGAAGGGAGATACGCTATACGGAATATGTGTCCGTTTTTACGGAAACCTTCATCGCGCCAAGGAAATTTGCGAGTTGAACCATATTGAAGATATGAATAATATTTTATACGGGCAAAAAATTCTACTCCCACAATAAAAAATATGTTATACTATACTCGTTAGCTTAATTTAAAAAGTGATCTAAATACAAAAGCAACGGAGTTTTTTATGAAAGAGAATAAAAAGAAGCGTTTTAGTATTAAAACTTCTTCCCGTAAAAAAAATAATGTAAAACCCTTAGAACGTTTTGCACCGAGGAAAAAAGAAGACCAGAGGGATTGGAAAGAAAAACTTGTAAAGCATCGTGCGCAAATTGTTACGAGAGTGTTGGTGTTCGTAGTGGTTTTGGTTTTGGCGGCACTTTTCTTTTATATTCGTTATATTAATAAGGAATATACGACATATGAGGTTTTAAGCAGGGTCGACAATCAAGTTGTTACCGGCTCCAAGGTGGAACCGCTGGGAGATAAGTTCTTAATATATGGTAATGACGGTGCAAAGTGCATTAACAATAGGGGTGAAGTGGTTTGGAATGTCACTTATGAAATGCAGAATCCCAAGATAGATATTGATAACAATGTGGTGGGTATTGCGGATTATAACGGAAGCACCATTCATATGATGAATACGGAAAGTGTGCTTGGCGAGATTAATACCGGTATGCCGATCAGACTTTTTAAGGTTTCAGCCAAGGGATTGGCGATTGCAGTTCTGGACGACTCGAAAACGGCGCCTATCTATATATATGGAACAGACGGCGAACAGAAAGCGTTTTTTAGCACGACTATGCGAAACAGCGGATATCCTATATCGATATGCATTTCTGACTCCGGATATTTGGTAGGCATATCTTATTTATATGAAGATGCCTCCAGTTATAAAACTAATATTGCATTTTATAATTTCGGAGAAGTGGGTCAGAATAAAACGGACAACCTGGTCAGTGGAAATACTTATGCAAATGCGATTGTGCCCTGTATAGAATTCGTCGGAAATTCTAAAGCGGTGGCAGTGGCAGACAATCGATTGATGGTATATTCCGGGGATGAAATTCCTACCAGTAGCGGTGAAGTTTTAATTCAGGATGAAATTCAGGCGGTATACTTCGGTGAAGAATATGTGGCTTTGGTGCATAACAATACCGAAGGGGACGAGCGTTATCGTATTGATATCTATAATGGAAACGGTAAATGTGAAGATACCTTATTCTATAATGAAGAATATACGGAAATGTTTTTCCATGATGGCAGACTTATTATTTACGGTCCGGAGTATTGTCTGATTCACAACGTTAACGGTATCGATAAATACAAGGGTGAGTTAGGGCCCGGCGCATTGGCAGTGTTGCCGACTAATGTGTCCAATCGTTTTGTGGTTGTTACAAGTGATGCAATCGAAACAATTGAATTAAAATAATTAAGAAGGCGGTGCATAGGGCATCGCCTTTTGTATATAATGTTCAAGAAATACGTGTATATAATAAAGAAATGAAAAACAAATGTGGATAAATAAAAAAAGTTTAAAAATGTTGTTGACAATATAAAAACCTTTTGATATTATAAAAAAGCCGCTGAACGAGCGGCACTTTTTTAGCGGAATAAAACGAAGCTAAAATGTACCTTGACAAATAAACAGCAATCCAACCCTGAAAATTCAAGTAAGCGACGAGCAATGCCAAGCCGAAAGACGGGACGCAAATTATGCTTGCATAAATTTGTGACACGGCTTACGGATTGATAGGGCGACCGCCCGTGACGAAATAAGTGCGAAGCACTTATGAGTTCGCATTGCGAGTATCTGATACTCAAGTTGCTAAGAGAACAATTCAGAGAAAGAAACCTAAACAAAGTAAAACGGAAAAATTAGCTAGATGTTGATTTTGAACGGATGAACTTAAACAAATGAAACGCGTACTACGTACGCTACCACATTTTCGCAGAGTGCAAGCACTCTTG
>JAGAQZ010000039.1 GCA_017622505.1 Lachnospiraceae bacterium | reverse complement strand
GGAAGCACAGCGTTTAGCGGAAGAAGCTGCCGCAAGGGCAGAGGCACAGCGTGCTGCTCAGCAGGCAATGTCTAATAATTCAAACACTACAGTTGCGGCTCCTGTGATTACAGGTGATAGTGAAATGGGTGTTGCGGTTGCTGAATATGCATGCCAGTTTGTTGGTAACCCTTATGTATGGGGTGGAACAAGCCTTACAAATGGTGCTGATTGTTCAGGTTTTGTAATGAGTGTATATTCGAACTTCGGTGTATCATTACCACATTCATCAACGGCTGACCGTACACAGGGATATGCGGTTGACGGTTTGGCAAATGCACAGCCCGGTGACTTGGTTTGTTATTCCGGCCACGTTGCAATCTACATCGGTAACGGACAGATTGTACATGCAAGTTCAAGTAAAACAGGTATTATTATTTCAAACGCTGATTATAAGAAGATTTTGGCAGTTCGTAGAATTTTCTAAGAATGTTATAAGGGCGGTTCCTAAGGGAACCGTCTTTTTGTTATGCAACAAGGCAAGTGCCATTCTGCATACCTGTTCTGCAATTCTTAAATTTGCTTTGCACTGAATAGTTGGAAATTGTGAATATATTTAGGATGTTGTAAAACAGCGCATAGAAGAACTACGAATTAAATATAGATATGGGTTTTGTACAAGTTGCACAAATTCGTTTAATGCAAGCAAAAAATGCAAAAAACGACAAAAAAGATATCCACAGCAATAATTGTCGAAAAACGCCGAAAAATCATTTATACACCAAGTTATACACATTATCCACCGAAAAAATGACTAAAAAAGCGGTAATTTTATGGAAACCAACAAAACATCCGTTTTGTTGATTACGTAGAAATTGTCGATTTTTGTAAAAAAATCACCGTGGATTCTTGACTTTTTTAATGTCAAAAAAGAATGAAACAATTGCATAAATTTTCACTACAATTACAGAAAATATTGCAAATATATGGACAAATATGGTATAATCAATGTGTACACAATGAGTAAGCATTTTAAGCCAATCATGGTACGATCTACGATAAACCAATGAAAGGGTGATCAGTATGAAATTTATTATTATTGGGAAAAACATTGAGGTTACACCGGGGCTGCGTAGTGCGGTAGAAGACAAGATCGGTAAACTGGAGAAGTATTTTACACAGGAGACAGAAGTGCATGTAACGCTTAGTGTCGAGAAAGATCGTCAAAAGATTGAAGTGACCATTCCGGTGAAAGGCAAAATCATTCGTTCTGAGCAGGTAAGCAACGATATGTACGTTTCTATCGATTTGGTAGAAGAGATTATCGAAAGACAGTTAAAGAAATATAAGAATAAGATTGTTGATCAGAAGCACAATTCAGATTTCTTTAAAGCGGATTACATTGAGAAAGAATTTGTGGATGATGAAGAGGTTAAAATCATTCGTTCCAAGAAGTTTGATATTAAGCCTATGTATCCGGAAGATGCCTGCATCCAGATGGAACTTTTGGGACATAATTTCTTTGTATTTAATAATGCGGAAACTGATTTAATCAGCGTAGTTTACAAGAGAAAAGGTAATACCTACGGATTAATTGAACCGGAACAATAAAACAGAATATGAGGCCCTAGGGGCATAATTAAAGGCAACTCTCACGGGTTGCCTTTTTCATTGGTAAAAAAGTTATATTGTGCAATTTTACTTTTCTTCACAGTCCATTGTAAGTCTTTTATAAAAGAGAATGGAGTAAAGGCCTGCGAGACCTACCAAAGCATAAACAACTCTGGAAAAACCGCTCATATCGCCAAATAAGGCTGCTACAAGGTCGAATCCGAAGAAACCGATCAGACCCCAGTTTACGGCACCGATAATTACAATGGTTAAAGCAATTGCATTCATAATTCTAAAGGGCATAGTATTTTTCTCCTTTCGTTAAAAAGATGCCTATACTTAATTTGCCAAATTTATAACTTTATATGCATAAAATCGTAAATCTTTAGATGCCATTGATTTCCAAAACAAAAAACGTCCGGTTGGACGTTTTTGTTATAAATAAAATTTTGTAATTAAAGTTCTTTGATAGCTGCGAAGCTCCAGGCATGAATGTTGAATTCAATGACCGGTGAACCGCAGTAAATACAGTGTTTTGCGCCTAAATTAGAGATAGGTGCGGCACAGTTCGGACAAGTGAGTCCCAATGCGGAAGCTGCGGATTCTTTGATTAAATCGCGGTCCTGGATGTAGACCAACTTGATTTCGTACTTAGCCTGTTTCATTTGGTCCTTGCGGCCAGTTTTGATGCGGTCACCTTCCAAAATATAGTGGTAGTACTGGATTGCGGCCTGGAAGGTTATGGTACAGAGACCATCTTTTTTTACGTAATTGGAAAGCTCGCACTTGTGAATTTTCATTCGTTCAAAATGTTCATCATAATTGCGGTCATTTAATAATTGCAAATGCATCGTCAAAGCATTCTTTAATTCGTCATTGCCTTCCGATAATTTGGAAGGATCCTGATTATCGATACAGTATAAGTATGAAGTAAGTACATTCTTTGCACGTTCGCGCATTTCGTCGTAGTGAAATTCCGGGAAATCCTTTTGAATTTGCGGAAGATATACACTGGACATATTAGAAATAGTGCGTGGCGTTGTAGAATGCTCAAATTGCTGTCTTTTGACACCTTCCACCACATTGGTAGTGCCGTAAACTGCTTTAGAAACCTGCTTGACTGAGTTGGTCACCGACCTTGCCTGGCGGGTAATCTGTGTAACTTTCTTCAAAATCTTAACTGCAATGATGATAAAAATAACAAAGAATACCAACGATACAAGAACACCGATGATAAAAGCAATAGAGCCAAATGCAAACATACCGCCGGCCATTGTTTCAACAGACAGCGTTAAGTTAAAATTATTTATGAATGTATTCAGCATTTTTATTCACCCATTACAGAACCAATTAAAAGGAATAAGCCAAGAACTGCTAATACTGCAAGAATGGTAATAATAACCTTAACCGCAGAAATAGGAGTCTTGCCGGAAACTTTACCGGTCTGGCCGTTCACCATAAACTGGTATACCTTATCGTTATATTTAAAAGATGAAATCCAAATGGGCAACATCAAATATTTGTATGTAATATTAGTGTATGCAGTACGAAGATGCAAATCTTTTACATGGTCTGCATTTTTTTCGTGACGAATCTTATTGGTAATGTTGCCACGCAAGCGAATCTGGATTGCGGCCTTTGCCTTTTCCCAGCCTTCTTTTAAACCTACGGAATATCGTTCGGCACCGAAACCGGCAACGTATTCAGGCTTATAGGTCTTATTCTCGGCAGTGTTAAAAGGTTCAATGCCTTTTAACATCCAGCTGTTGTGACGGTTGGTACCAAGAACTAACTGATCGTCAATGAATTCGTTGTAAATGCCGCTGGTGCGGTACCAGTCGGTTACCACCTTGGTTTCACCCTGACTGTTGCGGACGCGACGGTCTTTACCGTACTGTGCGCGGTAACTTGTTTTGGTTTGGGCATCGTAGGTCCAATAGGGCAGATAAATACCCTTAAAAGAGTCTGCGCGGGCAGATTCCTTAGCAAGCTTGGGACAGAAGAATTTCTTTCCAATCCAAGCTTTGAATAATTTCGATGCTTCGTCGTCAGAAATTTTAAAAGGAACAACGCCGTTAGGTGCTAAGGTGTCTTTGCCTTGTGCGTCCATTACCTGGTTGGAGCCACAGTAAGGACATTCGCTGGAAACTTCCAAAGCATCATAAATGGATTCAGCACCACAGCTTTTACAAAGGACGGTTTTCTTTTCAACGCCCCAGTTGCAATTGCCTGTAGATTCAGCACTTTCAAAATCCAATTCTTCTGCAGTTTCGGGGAAATCCTCGTCTGCTTCGATTTCTTCTACATAACCGCAGTAAGGGCATGCTGTTGCCCCGGTTGCGGGATCATAACTCATAACGCCGGCACACTGGGGACATTTGCGGTCGGTTTCTTCCTTGGTTTCCACAATGTTGGGATCGTTTTGCATCATATCATTTGTATCCATAGTTTCCTCCGTTTTATAAAACATTTGCGTTGATTTCGTTGTAAAGGAAGTATTACAGTACGTTTTATAGCTTTTCAGCTGTTTATTAAAAATAGCGGCTTGCACCTGAGCACAAACCGCTATCTGTTTTAATCGAATTCCACGATTCGGCTAATATTATTTCTGAACATCATTGTCATCAAATACGTCGCCACATTCAGGACAGAACTTAGGAGGATTTGTAGGATCCTCGGGTGTCCAACCACACTTGTCACACTTGTAAAGAGGAGCACCTGCGGGTTTCTTAGCACCGCATTCCTGACAGAACTTACCCTGATTTACTGCACCACATGCACAAGTCCATCCTTCTGAAGGAACAGGTCTTGCCTGACCACAGTTCATACAGAACTTACCTGTGTTGCCTGCTGTACCGCAAGAGCAAGCCCAACCTGCGGGAGCTGCTGCACCAACAACTGCGCCTGCGGGCTGTACAGGAGCCTGAGGAGCCTGCTGCTGACCCATAGCGAATAAGCTGTTAGCATTCATACCGCCTGTCATCTGTGCCATGTTCATGCCTGCGAAAGCCATCATAGGTCCGGTTGCTTCGTTGCTTGCTGCAGCTTCCATAGCGTTAGCCTGAGCAGTAGCCATACGAGCAGCTGCCATGTTTACGTTGGTGTAAACTGCAACATCCTGGAACTTCTTGATTCTTTCTTCGTCTTCGGGAGTAGCCTTGATGGTGTTGATGGTAACGGAAGCTACCTTGATACCACGAAGCTCACCCCATTTTTCAGACAACTGAACGTTTAACTGGTCTGTTAATTTATCTGTAAGAGTAGTAATCTGGCTGTAACGTAAACCAACTTCTGAGAAGGTTCCCAAAGCAGGCTGGAATGCTGTCATAAATTCAGAGCGAAGAATGCTGTGAATTTCTTTCTTATTGAATTCGTCTCTTACGTTACCTGCGTGGAAGGTGTAAAAACGAACGGGGTCAACGATTGTATATGTAAATTCACCGTTACACATAATGTTGATATCACCCTGGAAACCTGTTACCTTATCATGAATGAAGAAGGGGAAGGTTCCTGCTGTACCCCAAAGGTTGTTACGGATTTCAAGTAAGTTTACGTAGTAAACGCGCTGATCCTTGGGGATTTCACCACCAAAAGAAATACGCTTTCCAAGCTGAATGAAAGAGTTCTTAATGTTCTCGCCTAAGTTTCCGTAGAAGATAGAAGGTTCGGTAGAAGCATCATATACGAATTCACCGGGTTCTGCGCAGACTTCGGTAATTTTACCCTGATCTACAAGAATCATACACTGGCCTTCGTTAACGATTACAACAGAACCGTTAGAGATAATATTGTCGCTACCCTTGTTGTTACCCTTCTGGTCACGCTTGCGACCTTTCTGAATTAAGATATCGTTGGGGAATGCGTCGCAGTAGAAGAACTCTCTTGCAGCAACATCGCCTAATACTGTGTTAACACCGCTGCTGACACCGCCTAATACGTTGCCAAAAGTGCCTTTTACTGATTGGCCCATTGAACTTAAAGTTGATTTAATTAATCCCATTTTACATTTTCCTCCTAAAAGTCTATTACTTTTTGATTATTTGCGTATGTAAAAGGAAGTGTGTATACACTTCGCTTCTATTATATAATTTTTTCTGATAAAAGTCTATGATTATTTTTGGCAATATATGAAAAAATGTGGGAGGGGACGAAATAAATGTTGCAAAGGAATATAGATGGCCACGCGAATGGATATCTGCATTCTTAGGGACGCTTCCGCTTGGTTGTCCTACGCAGCGGTACATAAGGTTGTAAAGAACACAACCTAAGTACCGGCGAGTACAAAACACCCTTCGAATTGCAGTTATCCATTTGCGTGGGTAATTTACGTATATGGCAACATTTATTTCGTTCTCGTCCCACATTCATAAGGTGAGAAATGAAGACATAATGTTGTTGTGTGAAACAAAAAGTTCTAAATATCAAATATATGAAAAGGATACAGAAAACTCTTGTGGGGGGTACGAATGTAGTATAATTCTTTCATCTTAAAATACAGGAGGAAAAAAGATGAAAAAGTTATTGGTGATGATGCTGGTGGTTGCTATGAGTCTAGCAATGTTGACAGGCTGTAATGCACATACAAATGAAGATGAAGCAAGTCAGAATCCGGAGGCGGGGACTGTTAGTTCTTCGGAAGAAAGTCTTTCGGATGGCGAAGTATCTGAAAACGAAGTATCAGAAAATGAAGTTTCTGAAGAAGTAGTGGAAGAAATGACATTAGAGGAAAGAATTGCCTCTGAAATGCCTGCAAAATTAGAAGTAGGAGAAGATGAAGTAATAGTTCCAGAAACAGTAACAGCAGTTCAAATTATGGCTAGAATGGAAGAAATTAGAGTTACTGATGTTGAATATGCTGAAGATATTAATAGAGAAAATTTAGCTGGACTTTTAGTATTAAATTGTTCATATATGGAACCATCTGAATTTAATGCATTAGTAAATGAACATTTTGGTAGCGTAGATGAGTTAATGTATAATTTTAGCAATTATTTGAAAGATAGTAATTACATTTATGGTAATGGTTCATTGGTTGTGCCTGAAGAATTGTTTTTTGATGAATATTTAACTTTTAATTGCGACGATGAAAGATTAGAAGGATCTGGTTTGTTATCTTTACAATATATTGCATCAGGCGTTGTTGTGAACGATCTTATTGTGTATGATACTGAGATGCATACTAGTGGTGTTCGCACAGAAATTATAAATGATATGAAAGACCTTGTTAATGAGCATGCTAATCAAATGTCAAGATAAATATTGAAATTCATTCATAGCACAGCAAGGGCGGGGATTTCTTTTGTTCGATGACCGTTTCAGCTCGTCGGTGCTTAATGAGAGGATTTGTTTACAAATCATCGAATTTAGCACCGCTACGTAGATGAACCGAGCGAAAGCGTGTCAGAGAACATAGAAATCCCCCACCCCCCTTGCGTCCTCATAAATGTCACAATTTGTCGACGCCTTTTTCTTGATTTCATTAATTTAAAATTGCTATAATAAACCTACATTCTAAGCTATCTTTTATCCGGTCAAATCGACCAAAATTTCAAAATTTTAGCAAAATGTACAAATTGACAGGAAAGGAGGGGAAGCCTATAATTCTCTTAAGAGGAGGTGTGGGTTATGGAAGAAATGGGAATGACAGACAATCAGTACAAAGGAATGCTTCTTGAAGATTTAGAGAACTGGGAAGAAGTACTTGAACTTGCAAAGAAAGAAAATAATCAAAGTATAATCAAGAAAGCAGAAAAACAAATTGAAAAAATTAATAACAAATTGAAATTCTAGTACAAAAAGAGAAGCTTAGATAAAATGCTAAGCCTCTCTTTTTTATTTATGCATACCTTACATTATTTGGTTTCCTTCGCAGGTGCCTTAACACCGCCATAATATAAAAGTCCTAAAGCGCCCGGGCCGGCATGTGCACCGATACTGGGGCTGATATCGTTGATGATTACGTTGGTAAACTTCGTCTTTTCTTTTACGATGGAAGCTAAAGTTTCGGCTTCTTCAATACAGCTGCCGTGAACGATACCTACGGGAAGTGAGAAATCTGTATTCTCCGCCATGGTCTCAATCATACGGTCTACTAATTTGCTGATGGATTTTTTACGTCCGCGTACGGTTCCGTCGGAAGTAAGACCGCCATCTCTGTTTACATAAAGGAAAGGCTTTAAGTTTAAGGTGCTTCCCAAAACAGCGGTTGCCTTGCTTACACGTCCGCCACGCTGCAAGTGGAATAAGTCATCAACGGTAAACTGTACGTTGATATGATTGCGGAACTCGTTTAATTCCGCAACAACGTCTTCGTAAGCTACGTCGTTCGCTTTCAAATTCTCTGCGTGAATTACCATAATGGTTTCACCCAAAGATACATTTAAGGTATCGATGACGGTAATTTTGGCATCGGGATATTCTTCCATTAATTCATTCGCTACCATACAGACATTGTTGTAACTTCCGCTCAATGCAGAAGAGAACGCAATGTGAATGATGTCCATTCCCCTGTCGAGAATGTCGCGGAATTTATCTTCGATTACTGCAGGATTGTTTGCCTGAGACTGGGGAAGTGCGCCTTCCTTCATTTTCTCATAAAATTCCTTCGGTGACATATGAAGTTCGTCGCCGTAAACCACATCGCCGAAAGAGTAGTACTGGGGGATAATGGTAGTGCCGAATTTCTCAATATATTCCTGGGGTAAATCAGAGTTAGAATCGGTTGTGATACAATATGCTCTCATAATCGTCCTTCCTTTTGTAAAAAACTTTGTATTTTAAAAATCTTTAAATTAAAACTATTTACACTATAACATAGTTTGTCGGTTCGTGCAATTAGTTTGAATATAAAAGTTTTGTAAAAGGTGTAAATAAAGGAAAGCATCTTTTTATAACTAATAAGTATCAATAAAAATACCCGGCTTGCATTGCAAACCGGGTACATATTATTCTTCAGATTCTTTTTGGGCCACTTCTTCATCGATGGCATATAAAATATTCATAAAACGCTGTTGGATTTCGAAGTGGGGATTTTCGCCAAGGGTATGGATTTGGTCTGCGGTTACAATCCCGCCTGCCATTGCGAAATGTCCGCCACCGTCGCCGATATCTTTTAATGCTTTGGCGGTTACGGTACCTGCATGGTAATGCTTGGTTTCGTTACGCACGGAGAATTTGAATCCACCGTTTCTTGTGGCATAAACAACCGCAAACTGTACAATGTCCAGACCTAAAATAAAATCGGAAATCATTGCAACCAAGGCATCGGGACAATCGAAAGAAATGGAAGCAAAACCTACGTTGTCATATATTTTAATATTGCGGATTGCTTCACCGTATGCATACAAATCCTGAATTTCATAATTGTTGTGAGATAAGGAAACAATAGTTTGATTATCCGCCAGCTTATGAAGATAGGAGAACATTTCAATATCGAAATCCGTAACCCCGCGGTTGAAGGAGTCGGTATCCATCTTAATTCCGTATAAAAGTGCCGTCGCAGTGTTGGTATCCAAGGTGGTTTCGCTTTCCTTAAAATAGTTAGCTACGATGGAAGCACAGGCACCGCAGATGCGCAAATCGCTGTATTCGTAAGCACAGGGAATCATAGTAGGATGGTGGTCAATGCAAGCTACTTCATTTCCGGGGAAATCAGTCAGATTTGAATTATATTTCTGGCCGTCAATGGTAACAATGTAATCTTCCGGTGACATATCTGTGATTTCATCGATTTCATAAGCTTCAATATGAAACACATCCATCATTTTCTTGGTACTGTTGGTTTCCACTTCGCCGGAATAGCAGATGGTAGTCTCTACACCATGGGCACGTAAAAATACCTGTATACCGAAAGCGGATGCCAATGCGTCCGGATCCGGGAAGTTGTGTGTCTGTAAATATACTTTATGACCTTTTAAAAGGTTCACTAATTTTAACCAATCCATAAAAGCCCCCTATTCATTATGTCGAATTTAGTTCAGTGCATAATGCACTTTTCAGATTAGTCTTTGTCCAAAAAAATAATAACAGAAAGTTGGATTAAACACAACAAAAACCACAAAATGTTCCGGGCAAGTTGTCAAAAAATCGGTTGTAAGATAAGACAATCGGGGGTATAATATATTTTAAGATGTATGTGGGAGGAACGCCTATGTTCGGTAAAAAGAAAACGTTTAGCCAGAAGTTGCAGGCAGCGACGAAGAAGCGTGAGAAGAAAATAAACAAGCTGGTCAAGAAATTCTTGAAATCCAGTCGCCGTTCGCAGAAGAGAGTAATCAAGATTTTAACCAAGGGACCGGCGTGGTTTGAGTTGTTCGTGCATGCGATTTTTGCAGTGGTTGTATGTTACCTGTTCTGGCGTAAAGCGAAAGACCCCACATTCCTTGAGAACTTTGGCGAGACAAAGATTTCATAAAAGAAATGAAAAGGATTCACACTTTGTTTACATATAAGTGGTTGAATCCTTTTTTTAAATCTGTTAGAATAGTCAAGATGTAAATTACAAATGGTAATGTGGAAAGTGTGGGCTTTTGAGCCCGGAAGCATATTATCTGGGAATGATTGGAGAATAAAATGGGCGTATTTGAAAAGGTTTTCGGAACGCATAGTGAGAGAGAACTGAAAAGAATTAATAAAATAGTAGATAAAATCGAAGAGTTAAGACCTTCCATGCAGGCGCTTTCGGATGAAGAGTTACGCGGTAAGACCGTGGAGTTCAAGAAACGTTTTGAAGAAGGCGAAACTTTGGACGACCTTTTGCCGGAGGCTTATGCGGTTGTGCGTGAAGCTGGTAAACGTGTGCTTGATATGGAGCATTATCGTGTGCAGTTAATCGGTGGTATTATCCTTCATCAGGGACGTATCGCGGAAATGAGAACCGGTGAAGGTAAGACTTTGGTATCTACTCTGCCTGCATACTTAAATGCGTTGGAAGGTAAGGGTGTTTACATCGTTACTGTCAATGACTATCTTGCAAAACGTGATGCAGAGTGGATGGGACAGATTCATGAATTTTTAGGCTTGAAAGTCGGCGTGGTTTTAAACAGCATGAAAGCGGAAGAACGCCGCGAAGCATATAACTGTGATATTACTTACGTTACAAATAATGAACTTGGTTTCGATTATTTGCGTGATAATATGGTTATTTACAAAGAACAGCTTGTACTTCGTCCTTTGCACTACGCAATTATCGACGAAGTTGACTCTGTTTTAATTGATGAGGCAAGAACACCGCTGATTATTTCCGGACAGAGCGGTAAGTCAACCAGATTATACGAAGCCTGCGATATTCTTGCACGCCAGATGAAACGTGGCGCTGATATGGAAGAGCAGTCCAAGATGGATATTTTACTTCGTGTAGAACAGGTGGAAGACGGTGATTTCATTGTTAATGAAAAAGACAAGGCAATTAACTTAACCGCTGCCGGTGTTGAGAAGGTAGAGAATTTCTTCCGTATTGAGAATCTTGCGGACCCTGAAAATCTCGAAATCCAGCACAACATTATTTTGGCATTGCGTGCGCATAATTTAATGTTCCGCGACCAGAACTACGTGGTAAAAGATGACAAGGTTATGATTGTAGACGAATTCACCGGACGTATTATGCCGGGACGTCGTTTCTCAGATGGTTTACATCAGGCAATTGAAGCGAAGGAACATGTTAAGGTTAAAAGAGAAAGTAAAACTCTTGCGACCATTACTTTCCAGAACTTCTTCAATAAATTTGATAAGAAAGCCGGTATGACTGGTACTGCGTTAACAGAAGAAAAGGAATTCCGTAACATTTATGGTATGGACGTTATTGAAATTCCGACCAACCGTCCTGTGGCACGTATTGACCGTGACGATGCGGTTTATAAAACAAAGCGCGGTAAATTATTGGCTATTTGCAATGAAGTAGAAGCGGCACATAAAACAGGACAGCCTGTTTTGGTCGGTACCATTACAATTGAATCTTCGGAAGAAATCAGCCGTATGCTTCGTAAGCGTGGTATTCCCCATCAGGTATTGAATGCGAAGTTCCATGAAATGGAAGCGGAAATCGTTGCGAAAGCCGGTCAGTTTGGTGCGGTAACCATCGCTACCAATATGGCAGGTCGTGGTACGGATATTAAGCTTGACGAGAAGTCAAGAGCAGCAGGCGGTCTTAAAATTATTGGTACCGAGCGTCATGAATCCAGACGTATCGATAATCAGTTGCGTGGTCGTGCCGGACGTCAGGGTGATCCCGGTGAATCAAGATTTTTCATTTCTTTGGAAGATGATTTGATGCGTTTGTTCGGTTCAGACCGTTTGATGACTGTGTTTAATTCCCTTGGTGTTGCTGAAGACCAGGAAATCCAGCACCCTATGTTGAGTAAGACGATCGAGAACGCGCAGAAACGTATCGAAAGCAATAACTATGGTATCCGTAAGAATTTGTTGGATTACGACCAGGTAATGAACGAGCAGAGAGAAATCATTTATGCAGAACGTCTTCGCGTATTAAGCGGCGAGAGTATGCGTGATGTGGTTTATAAGATGATTACAGATATTGTGGAAAATATCGTTGATAATTGTATTAGTGATGATGCATCCGTGGACGAGTGGGATTTTGCAGAATTAAATAATGCATTACTTCCTATTGTTCCGTTAGAACCCATTACTGCAGAGCGTGTTGAGAAACCCAAAAAGAATGCATTAAAGCAGCAGTTAAAAGAAGAAGCAGTTAAGTTATACGAAGAAAAAGAAGCAGAATTCCCTCAGGCAGACGCAATCCGTGAAGTGGAACGAGTGGTATTGTTAAAAGCAATTGACCATAAGTGGATGGCTCACATTGATGATATGTCACAGTTACAGCAGGGCATTCATATGGTGGCTTACGGACAGAAGGATCCACTTGTAGAATACAAGATGAGTGGTTTTGATATGTTTGACGCCATGACTGACGGAATTCGTGAAGAAACGGTTCGTTTGATTATGCATGTCAGAGTTGAGCAGAAGTTAGAGCGTGAGCAGGTTGCTAAGGTAACCGGTACGAATAAGGATGATTCGGTAGCTAAGGGACCTGTAAAGCGAGAGAATGAGAAGATATATCCCAATTCACCCTGTCCTTGCGGAAGCGGCAAGAAATACAAACAGTGTTGTGGACGTAACGCATAAAACAGAAAGAATTTACACCCGGTAAGTTTGTTTGGAAAACATCATTTTGCCGGGTGTTTTCTATAAAAATATTAAAAGTAAAGGTGGTGACGCAGGTGGTTGAATTAGATGCAATGAAAAGCGAATTGCAGACCTATGTAAGTCCATTAGCGGAAGTGAGGGATTCACTTTGACTTAGTTAATAAGACTGAGCGAGTGAAAGAATTAGAGAGAGAAAGCCAGGAGCCGGGGTTCTGGGACAATCCTGAGATTTCTAATCGTAAAATGAAGGAAATGAAGAATCTTCAGGATACCATTGATATGTATAATCATTTGGAGAGCCAGGTAGAAGACCTTGGTATGTTGATTCAGATGGCTTATGAAGAAAATGACGAAGAACTGGTAGCAGATATTCGTGCCGAATTGGATGAATTTGTGGAGGAATTTGAGAAGATTCGTATTTCCACACTTTTATCGGAGGAATACGATACCAACAATGCAATTTTACGTTTGAATGCAGGTGCCGGCGGAACAGAGAGCTGTGACTGGGCGGCAATGCTTTATCGTATGTATGTGCGTTGGGCAGAACGTAAGGGATATACCATTGAAGTATTGGATTATCAGGATGGTGACGAAGCCGGAATCAAGTCGGTATCGTGGCAGGTAAATGGTTTGAATGCTTATGGATATTTGAAGTCAGAAAAGGGTGTGCACCGCTTGGTTCGTATTTCACCATTTAATGCGCAGGGAAAACGTCAGACTTCTTTTGTATCCTTGGATGTTATGCCGGAGTTGCCGGAGGATGTTGAACTGGATATCAATCCGGATGATTTGCGCATTGATACCTACCGAAGCAGTGGTGCCGGTGGTCAGCATATCAACAAGACTTCATCGGCAGTGCGAATTACCCATATTCCTACAGGAGTTGTGGTGCAGTGTCAGAATGAGCGTTCCCAGCACAGTAATAAGGATAAGGCAATGCAGATGCTTCGTGCTAAGTTGTTGATGCTTAAGCAGGAGGCCAACGCGGAGAAGTTGTCCGATATCCGAGGCGAAATCAAAGAAATCGGTTGGGGCAGTCAGATTCGTTCTTACGTAATGCAACCCTATACTTTGGTCAAAGATACCAGAACCGGTGAAGAAACCGGTAATGTAGACGCTGTTTTGGACGGTGATTTGGATAAAATGATGACGGCCTACCTGAAGTGGAAAAGTCTCGGAGGTAAAGCCGTCGGTGATGATACAGTAGATTAAGTTGTAAGTTTTATACCGGATTGATGTATCCGGCATAGTGTGTGAAATATACGAAACTATTATTGATTTAAGCGTTTGGTGGTCAAATCATTATAAAAGACGGCTGATGCGGTATTCATATAAGGGATTACCCAAAGATTACCGATGCCAAAAGTTAATAAAGAAACAAATTGTAAGGGAAGGAAGCTTAAGTGTAGTCCTAGAAGACGAACTTTGCTTCCTTTCATTAACCATATACTCATTTTTAATGCCTTCGCTACAGAAAGTGTAGGCATATCTACAAGCATATAATAAACAGGTTCAAAGAATAAACGAATCAAGAAATATAACAGTTCCCCTGCACCTAAAATCAAATAAGCAAGTCCCATACATTTCAAAACTTCCGGATTCATATTCATCAAATCTTCCATTGAGAAAACAGGCATAATAAAAAGCGTATAAACCACATACGGAAGCGTGCAAGCCATATGAATCAGTGAAAATATGGCAGTTATTTTAATTGCTTTATCCGGTGTATGTCCAAAAGCATGGAAGAGATTGTAAACAGAAACCTGACTCTGATCTGTGGCAACATTTAAATAAAAGCAAGCAACACCCACCTGTAAAAGACCGGCAAAAATATCGATCATAAGAGTGGTAAATTCATAAATAAACATTTCCACGATGCTTCCGCTACCGGGGAAAACCATCAGGCAGAAGGTGCATAAATTCGTCAGCATTATGTGCAAAAAAGTAAAGAAGACTGCTGTCCACATATGGGACAGCAGTTGTTCTCTTGCGTATGATTTGATTTCTTTGATTCTTAAATACATTTGAATTCTAAATTCCTTTATTTGATTGAAACATCGAAGTTTTGGCCCCTTAAAGCATCGCCTTGGATTTTTTTCAATTGTTCAACGTAAGGGTTTTCTTCGTTTTCATATTTTATTTTGGTTGTGGTTTCGCCACCGGCCACATAAGTACGTCCGCATTCGGGACAAACGGCTGTTTTCAAGGTAACACTCGCCTGTAATACCTTGCCGTTATCCTGAGCTGCTTTAGTGAAGGCGTTGGATACGTGTTCCTGCTCATGTGCGCGCACACGGCTGGCAGAAGCCATCGGTGATATATGTTGTGCAGACTTAAAAGAAACCATTTCATTGGAACCGTCCTGGTATTTACGGTTTTCACAAGTCTGACATTCGGTAGCACCTTTGGCACCGCCTGAAGTTTCAACCTTGCCTGCGGTATCAACACCGGTGTTGGCACCTGTAGGCGAAACGTTGGTCACGCCGGGGTTCATATATTGATAATTCATAGCACCTGTATATGCAATTCCGTTCATAGGCTTCTCCTTTCTGCAAATTGTCTTATAAATCCTACTGTTCAGTTGTGGGATTCTCGGGTAATGAGAGCATATATGAAGTATATTCTTCCATACTCATTCCGTATATCTGTTCAAAGGTTTCGTCTAACTGCTGACGATATTCCTCATTAAAAAATACATTATAAAAGGCAAAGGTCGTAAATGCCGTATTTCCTACTAAGGTAAGGCAGGAAATGATAATTGCAAGCTTGGCATTCAAACGGTATGCTATGGTATTGCCTTTGGATAAAACAGCAAAAATAATTGATAATCCGCCGAAAATAAACGGTAAAATCATTGTGCCGAACAAAGCAGTTATTGCAGCGATAAAAGCAAAGGTTCCGGCGGTTTTTGCCATTGTAAAATGACGATAATTTGGTTCTGTAGAGTTCATATTTTTCCTCTATTTTATAAAAAAGTCTACTTTTTTACAGTATAACACGCAGAGTGCAGAATGAAAAGAAGAAAAGTAAGAGTTTTACTCTAATTTAGTTGCGAAAAGGGGGCAAAATCGAGTATACTTGGATAGGAATACGGACAAAGTGTCCCGAAGTTTCAGGAGGAAAAAATGGATATTGCATTACAACTTGCAAAAGAATTGCAAATCAAAAAAGAGCAGGTGGACGTAACCATCAAATTAATTGATGAAGGGAATACCATTCCTTTTATTGCGAGATACCGTAAGGATGTTACGGGGAACTTAAACGATGAAGTACTTCGTAATTTAAACGAAAGACTTACTTATTTACGCAATCTTACAGAGAAGCAGGAACAGGTAATTTCCAGCATAGAAGAACAGGGTAAAATGACAGAAGAATTGCGTAAGCAGATTTTGGAAGCAACAACCTTGGTTGCAGTAGAGGACTTATATCGTCCTTACAGACCGAAACGTAAAACCAGAGCGGGGATTGCAAAGGAAAAAGGATTGGAAGGCTTGGCAGAGTTGATTCTTGCCCAGGAAACCACTGACTCTTTGGAGAAATGCGCAGAAATTTACATTTCGGAAGAAAAGGGTGTGGCATCGATAGAAGAAGCGATTGCCGGTGCAAGAGATATCATCGCGGAAATGATTTCTGATGATGCTGCCCACAGAACATACATCAGAGAAGCTACCATGGATGAAGGTATTATTATGAGTAGTCTTAAGAAAGAAGAAAAAGAAAAAATCTTCGAAATGTACTACGAATACTCTGAACCCGTGAAAAAGGTAGCCGGACATCGCGTGCTTGCATTGAACCGTGGCGAGGATAAAGATGTCTTAAAAGTAAAAATCGAAGCACCGAAGGAGCGAATTTTACAGTATCTCAACAAAAAGACATTAAAGAACGAAAATCCTAATACAACACCGGTTATTAAAGAAGCGGTGGAAGATGCATATGACCGTTTGATTGCCCCGGCCATTGAACGTGAAATCCGTAATGATTTAACTGAGAAAGCAGAAGATGGCGCCATCAGTGTATTTGGTAAAAACCTAGAACAGTTACTTTTACAGCCGCCTATTCTTGGCAAAGTGGTACTTGGTTGGGACCCTGCGTTTCGTACCGGTTGTAAACTTGCGGTTGTAGATCCTACAGGAAAGGTTCTTACCACTACGGTTATTTTCCCGACTGCGCCGCAGAATAAGGTGGAAGAATCTAAGAAAATTTTAAAACAGATAATCAAAAAATATAATGTAGATTTAATTTCTGTTGGAAATGGCACAGCTTCTAGGGAATCCGAACAAGTAATCGTAGAATTATTGAAAGAAATTGACCGGCCTGTTCAATATGTAATCGTAAATGAGGCTGGTGCATCGGTATATTCTGCAAGTAAACTTGCAACAGAAGAGTTTCCTAATTTCGATGTCGGACAAAGAAGTGCAGCTTCAATTGCAAGAAGATTGCAGGATCCTTTGGCGGAACTTGTTAAAATTGATCCGAAATCCATTGGTGTCGGTCAGTATCAGCATGATATGAATCAGAAGAAACTTGGTGAAGCTTTAAGCGGTGTGGTAGAAGACAGCGTAAATAAGGTAGGTGTGGATTTAAATACTGCCTCAGCACCTCTTTTAGAATATATTTCAGGTATCACCAAGGTGATTGCAAAGAATATCGTGGATTACCGTGAGGCAAATGGCCGTTTTACAAACCGTGCACAATTACTAAAGGTAGCGAAACTGGGACCGAAGGCGTATGAGCAGTGTGCCGGTTTTATGAGAATTACAGATGGAGATAATCCTTTGGATGCTACCAGTGTTCATCCGGAGTCTTATGAAGCGACCATGAAACTTCTTGATAAGCTTGGTCTTACGATGGAAGATGTGAAGGAAGCACAGAAAAAGGCTGCTGCAAACAAGGGTAAGAAAGAGCCTGCGAAGAAGACAGCAAAACCGAAAGAACGCAAAGTCGTAATCCGTAATACGAATACCGCAATGGGGCTTGCTATGGCTAAGGCTATGGAAAAGGCTAATGTAACTGAGGTTGTAGAACCCGTAAAAGAGGTAAAAGAAGTAAGCGGACTTGCATCTAAAGTACGAGACAAGAAGAAACTGGCTGAAGAGTTAGGCATCGGTGAAATTACATTGACAGATATTTTAAATGAATTGGAAAAACCTGCCCGTGACCCCAGAGAGAGTATGCCGGCACCTATTTTAAGAAGTGATGTCTTGGATATGGAAGATTTGAAGCCTGGTATGGTTTTAAAAGGAACCGTGCGTAATGTAATCGATTTCGGTGCGTTTGTAGATATCGGTGTGCACCAGGATGGTTTGGTTCATATTTCTCGTATTACCAATCGTTTCATTAAGCATCCCTTGGAGGCTGTAAGTGTAGGTGATGTGGTAGATGTTAAGGTATTGGAAGTGGATTTGGCGAAGAAACGAATCAGCCTGACGATGCGTTTAGATGAGAAAGAGAATAAGTGATTTCGGCCCGTTTGATGTGCGGATTAGTATATTAAAAGAAAGCAAATAAAGAAAACCCTTATGTTTCAGCATTGCTGTTACATAAGGGTTTTAATTTGCAAATATACTATTCGTATTTGTTGGTAAATGTAATGTTTAAATCAACATTTCCTTCGATACCGTTAACGACACCGCTGTCGGTATATTGCCACATTGTAATTTCGTAAGGGAAGTATACATATGTGTCATAAAAAGCAAACCATTTATCATATTCATTCAAACGTTCCATATCGAGCATATCACAGTAGGATTTTAGATTGCCATATATCATTGGCGTATAGCCTGCAGATTCAATTCGTTCACAAAAAGCGATAACATAGTCGGTTCTTTGTTCTGCTGTTAAATTTGCAGTTCTGGCACTGCTGTCATTTACATCTTCCACATCAATAGCGATAGGATAAGTCACATTATAGGGGGCAAGTGCTTCAATTACCGCATCGGCTTCGGCAATCGCCTCTTCTTCGCTGGTTGCCTGTGTAAAGAAATATGCGCCTACATCAATGCCATTATAAGTTGCACCCATCATATTAGTATCCAGTGTGTCATCAATGACAATTTCACCGGTGCCGTAGCCACGGATACCAACACGAATCATAGCGTAATCCACACCGTCGGCTGCGACCAGTGCCCAGTCAACTTCGCCCTGATAACGGGAAAGGTCAATGCCTTTCAGTGACTGAACATTGCCGTTTACTAAGTATTCCATTTCACCACGTTCGTTAGCGACCAAGCCTGTCGGATCATAAGTGCGGGCCGGAATGGTATTTGAAATAGGAACAAACTGATATTTCCCATTATTATAAAAGACAATGTCATTGGGGAACAGCAATCTCAATTCATGCACGATGCCGGTTCCGTTCATATAAGCGTCTTTGATATTTTCTTTGATTTCTTCCTTGCCTTCTTCACCGCCTTCGATTTTAGCTTCCGCAACCATTGATTCTACTTCTTCGGCAGTATAAGTGCGGCCGGGCTCAAGACTCATCATAACTTCTTCTTCAGGTTCTTCTGTTTTATTGCCGGTTATCATAATAAATAAAGTAGCAATGCAACAAATCAGGCACAAGATGCCGGTAATATTAGCTGTCACCAAAAGCGGATTGACGCGAGATCTTCTTCTTTCTTTTTCCATGTTTATTCTTATCCGTTAAATACGGATATTTCCCCTTTCGTTTTTACACGAGTATTATTATAACGTATACAAATCAAAGATACAATGGAAGAAAAAGTAAAGAATAAAAAAAGTTAGTAATGTGTGGATATCTTTGATATAATGGAAACGGAATTTGTGAAGGAGTACCATCATGATTAAAAGAATAAAAGAAGAATTGGCATTATTATATAGTACAAAGGCACAGTCACAAAACGGGAAACGCATTACCTATTTGGATATGGTGCGCGGAATAGCAATATTTCTTGTGGTGGCAGGGCACAGCGGATTAATCGGGCATGAGCACAATGTTTGGCTGTCGACCTTTCATTTACCTGCATTTTTTGTGGTTTCGGGACTTTTAATGCAGATGAAAAAAGAAGATGAACAACCTTTAGGAAAAGTTATAATTCATAAAATAAAAGGAATTATGCTCCCCTATATATGGTTTTCTCTTGGGTCCTTGCTTGTGATTTTAATACAGGTATTACGCGGAAAGCTTACGTGGGAGGTTCCGAAGGAATTAATTATCAAAACCATTGGTTTGCAAGGCTATTCGGTATTATGGTTTTTGCCGGTGCTTTTATTGGGAGAACTGTTAGTGTTGCTTCTTTTCAAAGCATTTAATAAGATTATAAAGAAAAAAATAGCGGTAGTGTTAATAGCGGCAGGTATTTTTACAGGAATTGCAACGATATCGTTTTATGCATATCATTTTGTGGCAGTAAAACCAGTAAATACCTTTGTTTTAGGCGAGTTTCGACTTTTGACCAAATCGGTTATATCGACTGTTTTTATTGTTTTTGGCTATTTGACAGGAATTTTATTTACTTATATAAAGAAGAAACCAAAGAAAGAGGCAGCTGGTTTTAAGGCGTGGTTATGTCAATTTGATATTATAGACATGGTACTTGGCGCAGTTCTTTTCGCGGTAAATTATATTGTAGTACCTTACATTCAAATTATGGATTTTAATAATGTGAATTTGCATAATTTGTTTGTATATTGGGGACTTGGACTTTGTGGTAGCTTAGGCTTGCTTTTAATATGTAAAAGCATTCCCAACATTCCGCTTGTGACATTTTATGGCCAGAACTCATTGATTATCATGTGTACGCATTTGAATTTCTACATATTAAATGCCGGTATGATTATCGGCAGGGATGTGTTTGAACCGTTGCCCGGACCGGATGGCCTGCAGCTTATGGTAAGCGCTATTATCTGCACTATGTTGCTGGAAATTCCGGTGATATTGATTGTGAGAATATTCTTTCCTTTTGTATTAGGACGTAAATATCCGTCGCGCAAACAAAAGGAAAATAATGCATAATATGGTTGCATTCTAAAATGTACAGTAGTATTATAAGGTAGAAAATAAAATAGATCTTCAGGGTTGGGTGAAATTCCCTACCGGCGGTGATAGGCAACTTAAGTCCGCGACCCGTGCAAACGGCCGATTCGGTGAGAATCCGAAACCGACAGTAAAGTCTGGATGGAAGAAGAGCGATGTTTTGGAATATTTATGCCCTGAGTGTTTCTATGCTTAGGGCTTTTTTATTGGCGAAACGAGTGGTAAATATAAAAGTCTGCCGCGTAAAATATTCCGAAGCAATCCTTGAATACCATGTTTCTGAGGGAAAAAGGAGGATTTTATGAACAATTTAACTAAGTTTATCGATTCGGTGAAGGACAATGCCTTGTTTGCATTGGAGTTTCTCGGAGTGATGCTTGCGATCTTTTTGGTTGCTTTTATCGCTGAGAAAATGATTATGAAAAGAATCGGTAGCAGGGAAAAAATACTCAATACCCGTAAAATTGCGGTAGTGGGTATGTTTTCAGCCATTGCAGGCGTATTAATGGCGGTGGAAGTTCCGCTTCCGGGATTGATTCCGGACTTCTACAAGTTTGAAATCGGCGATTTGCCCGGCATTATTTGCGGCTTTGCTTACGGACCGATTGCGGGTGTTTTGGTGGAAATGTTTAAGGTGCTGATCAAAGTGCTGATTTTCAGACCGACCAGCACAGCTTTTGTAGGCGAACTTGCAAACTTTGTCATCGGTTGTTCGTTGGTGTTGCCGGCAACCATTGTTTATTGGAATAAAAAGACCAAGAAAGGTGCAGTTCTTGCTTTGGTAATCGGCGGTTTGTGTATGTGCATCGTTGGTTCGCTTTTAAACGGATTTTATTTATTGCCGACTTTTGTCCGAATGTTTTTCGGTGGCGATTTGGAAACACTGATTTCCATCGGTGGTGCAACCAACCCCTTGATTACGAATATTCCTACCTTCGTAGTGTTTGCGGCACTCCCTATGAATCTACTGAAAAGTATTGCCGTTGGAATTTTAGCGATGTTACTGTATAAGCCTTTGCGACCGTTCTTAAAAGACAGTAATCCTTTTAAAAACAGGAAAAAAGCAAAGAAAGAACAAAGCGGTGACGCTGATAAGGAAAAGAAAGAAAAATAATTTTTATAATTTGACAGCATATAATGGTTGACAACTGTTATATGCTGTTTTATACTGTTTATCGAAATGAAAAGGTTTTTATATGAGTCTTAAGCAAAATGTATTCAAAAGGATACATAAAGGATATATCATATTTGTATAGTTGTAATAGCATAGATTTTATATGCAATATTCCCAAAGGAAAAGAATGGTGTTATACTACACCTTGAATAAAAGATGAGGAGGGGAAGTTCTTGTCGCAATTAATTGAAATTCGGGATATGTGTAAGGTATACAATCCCGGCGAAAATGAAGTGTGGGCATTAAACCACGTGAATCTTAGTATAGGAGAGAATGAATTTGTGGCCATTATCGGTCAATCCGGTTCCGGCAAATCCACCCTGATGAATATGTTGGGGTGTCTGGATGTGCCGACGGCAGGCATCTATTTATTGCATGGTGCGGATGTTTCGGAGTTGACGGATGATGAGTTATCAGATATCCGAAATAAAGAAATCGGTTTTATTTTCCAGGGCTTTAACCTGATTGCCAATCTGACGGCACTTGAAAATGTAGAGTTGCCGTTGATTTACAGGGGCGTCGGAAAGAAACAGCGCAGGGAGTTGGCAGAGGCTGCTTTGGAGAAAGTTGGTCTGGCCAATCGTATGACGCATAAGCCGGCGGAAATGTCCGGCGGACAGCAACAGCGTGTAGCGATTGCGAGAGCCATTGCCCAGGCACCGCCCATCATCCTGGCGGATGAGCCTACGGGTAATTTGGACTCTAACTCAAGTAAAGAAATTATGACGATTTTGAAATCGTTACACAGCGAAGGTCGAACGGTTATTTTAATTACCCATGACAGTGATATTGCAATGGAAGCAAAGCGTATCATTCATATAAAAGACGGTAAAATCGATTACGATGAAGTAAAGGAGAATGCATAAAATGAGTGCGGGAAATAAGGACGGAATTGTTTTAAATCAGGATAGAAGCGTAGAGGCGCAGTTACAGCGTGCGAAGGAAGAAAGACAGAAGAAGTTAAAGAAACAGAAGAGAAGAAAATGGTTTTTAATCGGCGGTGCCGGAGCAATCGTTTTATTGATTATTATTGTATCAGCGATTATTTCGATTATCAGTAAAAATATGCCGATGACGGTTTTTACCACCAACCCTACAAGAGGTGATTTGGAATCGGTAATCAACGCAAGCGGTACAATCGAAAGCGAGCAGGTGGTGAATTACTATGCACCCGGTAATATTCTGGTAGAAGAGAATGCACAGTTGGGTGATAAGATTAACGCCGGCGACAGCATTGTTGTTTTCAATGAAGAAGATTATGCTTTCGCATTGAGAGAAGTGGAACTTGAAAATCAAATTACAGGTAATACATATCAGGGTAATCTTGCAGATTACAATGAAACAAAGGCAAAGCTTGCACAGGCAATTGCAGATGTAGAAAAATATGCGGAATTGGTAATTGTGCAGCAGTATGCTGTTGATGAACTGGAAAAGAAGATTACGGATACAAACGCTATTAATACAGCAAATCTTCAGTCCAGCATTCATGGGGCACAGAAGGATATTGCCAACTACAGTTATTACATAGAAAATGCCCAGGAATTAGGATTGACACAGGAAGAATTACAAGGCTATTTAACTAAAATTCAGCAAAAAGAACAACAGGTTAACGCCTGGTCTTATGATTTGAATCAAATTTCCGGCAGTGTGAATGCGTATTATCAGCAGAAAGAATTGGCAGACAACCAGAAGGTTTTGGCAGAGTATAAAGCAGAACTTGAAAAAGCACAGGCGAAAGTGGAAAGTTATCAGGCTGCCCTTGGTAACAAGTACGACGCAGAAAATATTGTATTAAACGGTGAATTGTCTACCATGCGCACCGGAGAAGCGTACGAAAATATGTTAGAGTGCAAGGATGGTGTTAAGGCTGAATTTGACGGTGTTATCACGGCTTGTAACATTGAAGCGGGAACCAAGACCACAGCCGGCACTGTTATGGTTACATTGGCAAGTCTTGAAGATGTAAAAGTATCTTTCAGCATTACAAAGAGTGGGTTAAAAGAAGTAGAATTGGGCCAGAAAGCAATCGTAGAAATTCTGGATAAGGAATACAATGCAACCGTTACAAGAATTAACAGCATCGCAACTGCAGGTACCAACGGAAGCGCAAGTATTTTGGTAGAAGTCAGCATCGATAATCCCGATAATGATATTTATCTTGGTTTGGATGCAAAGGTTAAGTTAACTACGGCTGCCAAAACAGACGTAGTGATGCTTCCGGTAGAATCCGTAAGTGCGGATAAAGAAGGTGAATTTGTTTATCTTGTAGTAGACGGAATTGTAGAAAAGAGATATATAACTCTCGGCATTTCTTCCGATGAGTATGTAGAAGTTGTGGAAGGTTTGGAAGAAACTGACCAGGTAATTTCTATGGTATCTTCTGAATTGGAAGAAGGTATGCCTGTAATGGCAATGCCTGAAATGAATATGGAAGATATGGAAATGATGATGGAAGGAATGTAAATTGTTAGGAAAAGAGGAATTAATATGTCTCAGTTAATGGAATATATTAAAATTGCCTGGCTATCTATTCGCAATAACAAAGGCCGTTCTTTTCTTACTATGATTGGTATTATCATCGGCATTTCTTCGGTTATTCTGATTGTTGCTATCGGAAACGGCGTTAAAACGTCCGTATTGGATGGTATCAACGGAATGTTTGCAGGCCAGTTATACATTATGGCTTGGGAAGAAAGTGAATCTGGAGAGTATATCTGGTTTACACCGGAAGATGTGGAAGCGGTTCGTGATAAGGTAGAAAATGTCAAAGCAGTTATGCCGGTAGCAAGCCAGTACGGTGTCACCGCAAATTGGAAAAGAGATTATACTACATGGATTACGGCATCATCTCCGGATTATATGTATGCTATGCCGGAACCGATTTTACACGGACGGTATTTCAGTTGGGAAGAATATGAGGACGCCAGTCCTGTCTGTGTTATTTTAGAAGAAAGCGCCATTAATCTATTCGGTAGTGCCGACGTGGTGGGTGAAAGTATTGAAGTAACCATCGGCGATGCGATTGTGGATTTACGAATTGTAGGCGTAAGAGCCAAGTCAGACAATGCAGTGAAAACAATGATGTATTATTATGATGAAGTGGAAATTGAGATGCCTGTTACCACAATGGATAATTTAACAGGCTGGGGACTGGGTGAGGAATTCGATAACTTCCTTGTTATTGCAGAAACACCGGAACATTCATCTCAGGTTGCGCAGGATTGTATCCAGTTGATGGAAGCCAGAAAAGATGTGCGCGGGCAACAGGTAATTACAACGGATGAATTTGCGTCTGTTACCAAACAGATTAATAGTATTATCAATTATATTACGATTTTTATATCTCTGGTAGCAGCCATTTCCCTGGTGGTAGGCGGTATCGGTGTTATGAATATTATGCTGGTATCCGTAACGGAACGTACTTCGGAAATCGGTATCCGTAAGGCACTTGGTGCCAGAACCGGTTCCATTATGATTCAGTTTCTTGCGGAAGCTGCCATGATTACATTGCTTGGCGGTGTGCTGGGTATGTTGTTTGGCTGGGGCGGTGCGGCAGTGGTTTGTAAAATCGCTTCCCTGATGCTGGATATGGATATTATCGCATATATTAACGCGGCTACCGTATTCGGTGTTGCGGCATTTTCAAGCGTTATCGGTATTTTCTTCGGAATCTATCCGGCAAAAAAAGCAGCAAATTTAAGTCCGATTGAGGCGTTAAGACATGAGTAAGTTTTTAGATTATATCAAAATTGCATTTGCAAATATCAAAATGAATAAAGTCCGTTCGGCATTGACTATGCTTGGCCTTGTCATCGGTATTTCTTCTGTGGTATTGACCATATCCACAGGTAACGGTTTTCGTGACAGTATTTACAATACTTTAAATGATATGGTGGGAAACAGTATTTATTTATTGGCTGCTGATGAGAATTACTATATTACCGATGCGGATATTAAGGCGATTGAAGAGAAAGTCAAAAATGTCAAGGGTGTCACAATGGATGTAACAACCTGGGTGGATGTGGAAAGCGAAAGTCGCTTCGCACCAAGCGAAGTGAGTGCCAGATTCGGAACCCCGGCACTTCAGTATCTGTATAAAGAACCGCTGGTTCGCGGACGTTATTTTACCCAGGAAGAATATGATAATTGTGAACCGGTTTGTGTAGTGCCGGAAGCTACTGCCAAAGCATTCTTTGGGTCTACGGATGTTTTGGGTGAGACTCTGGAAATTGAATTATACGGCAGTTATTACAATTTAAAAATTATCGGAGTCAGGGAAGACAGTGAATCTTCCGCAACACAGTTATTATACGGAACGGGAAAATACACAATAGAAGTACCGCATTCGCTTATTAGCGAAAGTATTGGTGCTTACGGCATCAGTTTGGACCATTTTATGGTTTATATTCTGGCGGATTCCCAGGAGAATGTTGCACAGGTGGCGAATGATTCGGTGAACCTTGTTACAGCAAGACATGACGTGCGTGGCGAAGGTAAATTTGAAGTGTTGCGTTTTGATTCGGTATTGGAAGGGTTTAATGCAATATTAAATTTGATTACTATTTTTATCGTAATGATTGCTATGATTTCATTGTTGGTGGGCGGTATCGGTATTATGAACATTATGTTGGTGTCCGTAACGGAGCGTACCAAGGAAATCGGTATCCGTAAAGCGCTTGGCGCAAGAACGGGAAGCATCCTGTTCCAGTTCCTGGTAGAAGCGGGCACGATATCGTTGCTTGGTGGTATTATAGGTATTCTGGTTGGTATCGGCGGCTCTACGTTAATCTGTTCGCTGGCAGGAAGTCTTGCAAAGATGTCTATTGTAGCAGATTACAATCCCTTCTTTATTCTTGCGGTTGCGCTGTTTTCAAGCGGAATTGGCGTATTTTTTGGATTATATCCGGCGCGAAAAGCTGCGAAGCTTACTCCGATTGAGGCCTTGCGTAGAAAGTAAATAACAAACTAAATCGCAAACGAAATAATAAACCTGTATTTTTTTATGATAAAAGAGTGAAAAGATACAGGTTTTTTTCTTTTCTCTTTCAAAAGTTTAGGTTTTGTGTTATGCTATTCTAGATTAAGAATGCACAGAAAGTCGAGGTGCTGATTTTGGATTTGGAATTTGATGTAAAAGTAACCCCCGGGGTTTTATATGATTTTAAAATTCAGCATACCTACAAGAAGCCGATTACCATTTTGGCAACGGCGTTAGGATTTGTTTCCATTTATTTGTTTTTTGTGAGAGAAGACAATACTCGGTTCCTTCTTTTGTTTTTGGGAATCCTTTTTATCGTGTACGAGCCTCTCACGGCAATGTATCACTCTTTTCTTCAGGCCAAACTTACACCGGCGTTTCAGCAACCCTTGCATTACAGATTCTGTGAAGAGGGCATCGAAGTCAGCCAAAACGGTGAGACGCAAATGGCGAAGTGGGAGCAATGCGTGAAGGCTTGCAATACAAGAAAGAGCATTTTTGTGTATACGTCTAAGGTAAACGCTTTTATTTTTCCGCGTACCGATTTAGGGAATCAGACGGAGGATGTGATTGAGTACATTGCAAAGCATGTATCTCCGGAGATTATGAAGATTCGTTTTTAAGGATATGTAATTATGATATATGAAACTTTTAGTGCTGAAGAAACCTATGAATTGGGTAAGGAACTCGGACAGAACGCAAAGCCCGGCAGTGTGTATGCGCTGATTGGAGACCTGGGCGTTGGCAAAACGGTTTTTACCCAGGGTGTGGCAGCAGGACTTGAAATCAAAGAACATATTAACAGTCCGACTTTTACCATTGTACAGGTGTATGAGGAGGGAAAACTTCCTTTTTATCACTTCGATGTATATCGCATCGGTGACCCGGAAGAAATGGAAGAAATCGGATATGAGGATTATTTCTACGGAGAAGGCGTTTGCTTTGTGGAATGGGCGAATTTGATTGAGGAATTAATGCCTGAGCATACCGTAACCGTTACGATCGAGAAGAATCCCGAGAAGGGATTTGATTATCGTAAGATTACGATAGAATAAGGTAAAGATTTCACAGATAGAGGTTAAAAATGAAACTGATTGGAATTGACAGCTCAGGACTTGTGGCTTCCGTGGCAATTATGGAAGATGACAAACTGGTAGCAGAATATACAGTAAATAATAAGAAGACACATTCCCAGACCTTGCTTCCTATGTTGGAAGAGATTGTACAATCCACAGGGCTGGATTTGAAAGAAGTCGATGCCATTGCAATTGCGGCAGGCCCCGGGTCTTTTACCGGATTGCGTATCGGCTCGGCGACGGCAAAGGGGCTTGGACTTGCGTTAAAGAAGCCCATTGTTCCGGTGTCTACGGTAGATGCCCTGGCATATAATATGTACGGCACGGATTGTCTGGTTTGCCCCATTATGGACGCGAGACGCAATCAGGTGTATACGGGTATTTATGAATTTGTGAAAGAGGATGTGCAAGGTGACGAAGCTGATAAGAATGCTTCGGCAGCGTTTTGCAAGTATCAGTTAAATGTGATAAAAGAAGCCTGTGCGGTACCTATCGAAGAGATTGCGCAAGCATTAAACGAAACCGGGAGAAAAGTAATTTTTCTGGGCGATGGTGTGCCTGTATTTGCAGAGCAGTTAAAAACATTGATGAAAGTGGATTATTCCTTCGCGCCTGCGCATCTGGCGTTACAGAAGGCCGGTTGTGTGGCAAGCCTTGGTATGGAAAAGTTTTGCAACGGAATTTACGAGGACGCGGCAATGCATTCGCCGGAGTACCTTCGTCTTTCGCAGGCAGAGCGTGAAAGAAAGGAAGCCGGACTTTTATGATCATTCGCAGGATGCAAATGGAAGATGCAGTGGCAGCAGCGGCTTTGGAGGCAGAGAATTTCAGCGAACCCTGGTCGGCAAACTCTTTTATGGAAGAAATCAAGAAAGATTCTTCTATATACATAGTTGCCTGTGAGGGGGAGATGCTGGTCGGAACCTGTGGATTGGTTGCGTCTTTTGACGAAGGAGAAGTGCTGAACGTGTCTGTTAAAAAAGAATACCGCAAGCAGGGAATCGCGTTACAGATGTTACAGTATTTGTTGGAAGAGGCTAAGATAAAAGGGATTAAGCATTTTACGCTGGAAGTCAGAGAGGGCAATGTGCCGGCAAGAACACTCTATGAGAAGCTGGGATTTGTCTGCGAAGGCATACGTCCGAATTTTTATCGAAATCCTACCGAGAATGCGGCGATTTACTGGTTGCATCAGGAATAAATGTTCCTATATTTCCCACTAGGAAAGTACCTTGGGGTTCTGTATAATTTTACATACTGATGGATTGTTTCGGTGACAAGACGTCAGAAACAGATAGAGTGGAGGAGTACCAATGCGGGAATATAATGAAGAACAGCAGAAGTTATTCAGAGTCGTATGCAACGGCTGTGGTAAAGATATGGAAGTAGAGAACGGAATCTTAATGGAAGGGTGTTTTCATTCGGACTGGATGTTCGGATATTTTTCCAAGAGAGACCGTGAGAAGCATGATTTTGATTTGTGCGAAGACTGTTATGAAAGAATAACGAAGGAGTTTGCGGTGCCGCCGACAGTGACGGTGGTGACGGAGCTTTTATAAAATAGAAGCGAAGGTGTTATATGTTAGATGTATGTCTTTTGGGAACCGGCGGAATGATGCCCCTGCCTTACAGGTGGCTCACATCTTTGATGGTTCGTTATAACGGAAAAAGCATATTGATTGATTGTGGCGAAGGAACGCAGATTGCAATGAAGGAGAAAGGGTGGAGTCCGAAACCTATCGATGTGATTTGTTTTACCCATTTTCATGCGGACCATATCAGCGGTTTGCCGGGAATGTTTCTGACCATGGGAAATGCAGAGAGAACGGAGCCTTTGCTTTTGATTGGACCGAAAGGACTGGAAAGAGTGGTAACGGCGCTTCGGACTATTGCGCCGGAACTGCCTTTTGAGATAAAATATATGGAACTTACAGCGCCGCAACAGACCATTGACTTGGGCGGTCTAAAGTTAAATGCTTTTAAGGTGAACCATAATATCACTTGTTACGGCTATAGCTTGGAAGTGGAGCGTGCGGGTATGTTTGATGTGGAACGTGCCAAGGCGCAGGAGATTCCGCAGAAGCTTTGGAGCCGTTTGCAGAAGGGGGAAACCATAGAAACGGATGGCGTAACTTATACGCCGGACATGGTGCTTGGTGCACCCCGTAAGGGACTGAAGGTGACATATACCACGGATACCAGACCTTGCGAGAGTATTGTGGAGAATGCCAAAGATTCGGATTTGTTTATCTGCGAAGGCATGTATGGCGAAGAAGAGAAGCTGGTGAAAGCCAGAGAATATAAGCATATGACTTTTTATGAGGCAGCGGAACTTGCGAAACGCAGTAATGTAGGTGAGATGTGGTTGACACATTACAGTCCGTCGTTGGTTCGTCCGGAAGATTATATGAAAAAGGTACGTAAAATTTTCCCGAACTCACATGCGGGAAAAGACGGTAAAAGTGTTGATTTGATGTTTGAAGACTAAATTCGGAAAGGAGGGATAAGATGAAGAACAGCCATAAAATTCTTGTGATTTTAATTGTTGTTTTATTTGTGTCCGCGATTTTGGGCCTGTTTATCTATGTAAACAATAAGCCGCAAAGCGGAAGCGTGGAAGACGATGTTGTAATTTCCAATGTAGACAACGTGGTTCTTCGTAACCTTGATATTAATTATCCCCCTACGCCGAAGGAAGTTCTGAAATACTACAGTGAAATCACGATGTGCTTTTATGAAGAGAATTTAAGCGAAGAGGATTTGGTGAGACTTGCGCAGACTGCAAGAAAGTTATACGACGCGGAATTGTGCGCAGACATAACGGAAGAAGAGTACCTTGCAAGTCTCCGTGAAGATATCCTTGAGTTTAATTCTTTGGGCATTGTTGTGTCGGGATATACGGTGTCTTCCAGTACGGATGTTGAAGAATTTGTAGTGGACGGACGCGAGTGTGCACGTTTGTACGCAACCTATCGCTTGCGCCAGGGAACGGAATATATTTATTCCAACGAAGTTTTTATTATGCGTAAGGATGAGAACGGTCATTGGAAAATTCTCGGTTGGGAATTGTTAGAAGAAGAGGAAGTGGAGTCCCTTCAGGAAACGATGGGTACTTCTGAAGAAGAGTAAAAGATTTGTTTCATATATAAAGGTAGAAAGATAAAATGGACAAAGACGTTATAATTCTGGCAATCGAAAGCTCCTGCGATGAAACTGCGGCAGCAGTAGTCAAAAACGGCAGAGAGGTTCTTTCGAATGTCATTTTTTCACAGATTGATTTACATACGGTATATGGCGGCGTTGTGCCCGAAATTGCATCCCGTAAGCATATTGATAAGATAAATCAGGTTATCGAGGAAGCTTTGCAAAAAGCAGGCGTAACCTTGGAGGATTTGTCTGCCATTGCGGTTACTTACGGTCCGGGATTGGTGGGGGCGCTTTTGGTAGGTGTATCCGCAGCGAAGGCAATTGCCTTTGCGACAGGCTTACCCTTGATTGGTGTTCATCACATTGAGGGACATATCTCGGCAAACTACATTGCGAATCCTTCGCTGGAACCGCCTTTTGTATGCCTGGTGGTTTCAGGCGGACATACTCATTTGGTATCCGTAAAAGATTATGGCGAGTACGAAATTCTCGGGCGAACCAGGGATGATGCTGCAGGCGAAGCTTTTGATAAGGTTGCGCGTGCCATTGGTTTGGGTTATCCCGGCGGTCCTAAAATTGATAAAATTTCCAAAGAAGGCAATCCGGAGGCGATTCGTTTCCCCAGAGCCAAAGTGGGTGACGGAGAATATGATTTCAGTTTCAGTGGTTTGAAATCAGCGGTATTAAATTACTTAAACGGTTGCCAGATGAAAGGTGAAGAAATCAATACCGCGGATGTGGCAGCTTCGTTCCAGCAGTCAGTAATCGATGTGTTGGTTGGACATTCCATGGATGCAATTGAGAAGTATGAATTGGACAAGTTTGCCATTGCAGGCGGTGTGGCGTCCAATGCTTCTTTACGTCAGGCTTTTGAAGAGGCTTGTGCGAAGAAGGGTGTTGAGTTCTTTTTACCGCCCCCTGTTTTATGTACGGACAATGCGGCGATGATTGGTGCGGCAGCATATTACGAATATATCAAGGGTGTGCGCCACGGATATGATTTGAATGCGGTGCCGAACTTGAAGTTAGGTGAAAGATTATAACGTTTCATATTTTATATTGATAAAAAGAAAGCATGTCAGGTGCAGGCCGACATGCTTTTATATCCCTTTTATATCTTAATTCGGAAAGGAAAGCTTGTATGGGTAAAACAGTTGCAATTGTGCTGGCGGCAGGCCGCGGGAAAAGAATGCAGTCCGATGTAGCAAAGCAGTATTTGCTGGTCCGTAATAAACCGATTTTATATTATTCGCTGAAAGCATTTCAAGACAGTTCGGTAGATGAGATTATACTTGTGACTGCGGAAAGCGAAATTGCATATTGTAAGGATGAGATTGTTGAGAAGTACGAATTCTCGAAGGTATCCCAAATCGTTGCCGGCGGAAAAGAACGCTATCATTCCGTACACAACGGCCTTAAGGCTTGCAAAGATGTCGACATCGTATTGATTCATGACGGTGCAAGACCTTTTGTGGATGATGCAATCATTGCACGCAACATTAATATGGTAAAAGAATACGGTGCCTGTGTTACAGGTATGCCGGTTAAGGATACGATTAAAATCGCTGATGCGGAAGGCTTTGTGCAAGAAACACCGAGACGCGATTTGATTTGGGCCATACAGACACCGCAGACCTTCCGTTACGATTTGATCAGGAATGCGTATGACACTTTCATAAATAATGAAGAAGTGAATTGTAAGTCATATAACGTAACAGATGATGCAATGGTGGCAGAACTTTTTGGCGGTTTAAAAGTGAAGCTTGTGGAAGGCAGTTACAATAATGTAAAGATTACTACACCGGAAGATATGGTGCTGGCAGAGGCGATTTTGGGATAAATAGTGTATATTATTATATGTATATGGGCATATTCTAAAAAGTGTTAAAAAAAATGTAAAAAATTAAAAAAAATCGGTTGACATCCCAAATTATATTTGTTAGAATACATCTTGCGCTGACAAAATTAGCGCGCATGGAGAGGTATCGAAGTGGTCATAACGAGGCGGTCTTGAAAACCGTTTGTCCGCAAGGGCACGTGGGTTCGAATCCCACCCTCTCCGTTTGCACCTCGCAGTCAATAAAGTTAATGATTATGATTTAGCTTGTTTGGAGAAGTACCCAAGAGGCTGAAGGGGCTCCCCTGGAAAGGGAGTAGGTCGTTAATAGCGGCGCGAGGGTTCAAATCCCTCCTTCTCCGTTACATCGAAAGATGTTGCGGTCATGGAAGTTGAACATGGCAAAGAACCTTGACAAATAAACAGCAATCCAACCCTGAAAATTCAAGAAGCAGTGAGTAATGCCAAGACAAAAGATGGGGCACAAATTATGCTTGCATAAATTTGTGACACAGATTTTGGATTGATAGTGCGAACGCACGTGACGAAATAAGCGCGAAGCGCTTATGAGTTGCATTGCGAACGATTAATAAAGTAATCACACTGCAAGAGAACAATTCAGAGAAAGAAACCTAAACAAAGTAAAACGGAAAAATTAGCTAGATGTTGATTTTGAACGGATGAACTTAAACAAATGAAACGCGTACTACGTACGCTACCACATTTTCGCAGAGTGCAAGCACTCTTG
>JAGAQZ010000038.1 GCA_017622505.1 Lachnospiraceae bacterium | reverse complement strand
TGCAGCTGCGCAGCGAACCATTTCCGGACAGACTGTTCTGAACAAATTCTGACTCATAATTTCTTTCATGTCCTCTTCTTTGGTCAAGTCATAGTTCAAAAGTTCCCTGCAAACCACAGTTCCTTTAGCCTCTGTAAAACGATTTAAAAAGTCATCCGCTACCTGATATGCTCTCGCCTTTTCTTCCTTATTTTCGCTGTGGCAATGGCCATATTTTAAACCCAATACCATCAACGCGCCGGAAACGGCACCGCAGATTTCACCCCTACGCGCTCCGCTGCCGAAAGGCGTGCCAATTTTCAACGCGGTTTCAACATCCATTCCAAGTTCTTCCGCAAAAGTAGCAAAAACGGCTTGGGAACAGTTAAAATTATTTCCGAAAAATGTTACTGCTGTCTCTTCATGATTCATACTATTTACCCTCACTTATCTTTAGTTCTTTTAAATATGTTTTCGCGTTCTTGATTCCCGCCTTGGAAATCGAATAATACATCCACTTTCCTTCCTTACGACCGCTTACCAGTTCCGCATCGCAAAGAATTTTCATATGATGGGATAATGTAGGCTGGCTGATTTGCAATGCCTCCAATAATTTGCAGGCGCATTTCTCCCCGTCTTTTAAGATTTCCATAATCTGTAATCTGTTCTCATCGGCAAGCGCCTTGAATAAGTTAGCTGTTTTTTTGTAATCCATAAAATCACCTTCCTTTTTCTTTTATTATATTGATATATCGAAATTTGTCAATATGTTGTTTATAAAAAAGGCACTATTTAAAACAGCACCTTTTAATCAGCTTTCTAAATATTAACCTTTTTTATCCTTACATCCTTTGAATTGTCGCATGTATTTTCTCACAACATTCCTTAGAATGCTTCATAAGAAACTCCCCATGACCCAATCCTTCCATAATCTCTTCCTTATAATTTTTAAGATACTTTTTTAATTCCTTATGAGACTTGATTGCATAAGGTTCCTTGCTTCCGCACCACATATGTACCATTGTTTCATTTTGCGCTATTTCGGGGCGGGTACGATAGGTGTAATTCTCCATAAAATTTCTCTTTACGGTTTCGTCACTTGCATCCATATACAAAGAATCCATCATTCCCATATCTTCCGCTTTCAATCCCATAAGCTTCATCATAACCATAATCAATGCCGGAAATTTCCCTGTATTCTTGAACTTACAAAACATTTCATAGGTCACCCGGCCGGCGATTTTACCCTGATGCGCCACATAACAACCATCCATAATCACGGTCCCAAAATCAATTTTATTTCGGGTAAGCAACTCCGTCAGCATAAGCCCTCCCTGGGAACATCCGTAAGCCCCGATGACTTTACCGCCGTGATTCGCCTGCACATACTCTTCAATCTGTCTTGCCTGATCCGCGAAAGATGTAAAATCACCGCCTCCGTCATAAAAACCGTCCTGCGCAGGAATAACAAGCCGGTAATGTTCTTCCAAACCTTTTAGCATCTCATACTCCGTATGCCAGTCCTGCATCATACCGTGCAACAAAAGCATCGGCGGATTTTCCTTGGAACCAAATTCAGTAAATAACATAGTCCTTCCTCCTGTTAGATAACACTTATTGATTTTCGTTATTTAAAAAGCCCGGTCTATCCGACCGAGCTTCCTTGCATTTCATTATATTTTTTCATCATTCCCGCAAAACCACTATCCCCATAAAAGGCCAGCAGTTCCGTATATTTTATTGCCTGTTCCATTGTATAATCTCCATGAAGCAATTCGTAATACCCCTGCAGTCTCATTCGAACCACAATTTTAACAATGCTACTGTCTTCCTCCCGACCGCCGAAACGCTTATAAAACACCATAAAAGCATTTTCCAGAATTTCACATAATTCTTCCCGATATCCTTCGTAAACAGTATCTTCCGACTTTTCAAAAAGAATCCTTACCTCTTCCTTATGATTAAAAAGAAAGGTAATCAATTCCCTGTCATTCTCTGCGCTGGATTTACTGCCGTCGATTTCACTCTCCGCATAATCCTGCAAATGCCGCTTCCAATCCGTGGCGGTCTCATCCAATATTGCCCGAAAGAAATCTTCCTTGTTATGAAAGAAAAAGTAAATCGCACCGGTTGTGACATTGGCGGCCGCACTGATATTTCTCATAGACGCCTTCACATAACCCTGCTCAAGAAATTCTTTTCTTCCTATTGCTATTAATCGTTGTTTTACATCACTGTTTTCTTCGTACATACTTATCACTCTCCAAAGATAGAGTTATTCTAACATAACAGGCGTTATGTAGCAAGAAAGATTTATGGTTATTTTGTCATCAATATCAATTCTTGCAGTCTTATATTCCTTCGAATACTATTTGCCTTCCTGAAATACACTTCACCAATTGTTTTATCGAATCTCCACTACCTTATACCCTGCCTTCTCTACGACAGCCTTAAGTTCTTCATCACTGACTTCCCTCTCCATGGATGCAATCGCCTGCTTCTTACTTAAGTTCACCTTACCGGCAACGCCCTCCATTTCATTTAAAACACGCTCTACCCTATTTTTACAATGGTCACAGGTCATCCCCTCAATCGTAACGGTTTTACGGGCAATGACATTCTTTAACTTCTTTTTCTTCGCTTTCACAGATGAACCGCCACCGCAACAACTGCTCTCTCCCTTGAAATGCTTCACGGTATAGATTACGCCGATTACAACCGCAATTACCAAAATACCTATAATAATAATGTTCTCCATTTTATATTCTCTCCCTGTAATTTATATTACGATTTACTTGTCACACGATTTTACACAACTTGTATAGCTTCCTTGGTTAGCTTTTGCTAACTCAATTCCATTTTATCCCCCATACTCCAAGAAGTCAACCAATCTTTTCATACTTTTTATAAAAATCTTTTACTTACTTTTCTATATTGTTGTGTGAATATTTTATATTCCATAAAGAACCGTGTGAAAACGTCGGCACTTAACGAACTAACGAATTCCATTCGTTTAGTGAGTTTAGTGTCCGCTACGTTTTCGCCCGAGCGAGAGCGTGTTCTGTTGGAATAAAAATATTCACACCCCACATAAAAAACAAGATTTTATAAAAAGTATTAAAAAAATACTTTCTTTTGCAACCTTTTTGCATTATACTTTGTTTTATAAGTAGGAAAGCAAAAAAACTCTGCGCATTTTCAGCAGCGCGGTAAGCATTATTTTAGATTCATTCAGATTGGAGAAAAAACATGAATAACTACACACGAATCAGCCCGGAGGATATGGAAAAAGGAAAAAACATTATCCAAAACATCAACAACTACTATTATTCTAAAATGGTAGGCCAGTTCCAGCTGGGCACCTCATTACTGGTTACGCTTATGTGTAACGGACACATTTTGGTAGAGTCCGTTCCCGGTCTTGCCAAAACAACTGCTGCCAAAATCATGACAGAAGCGGTAAACGGCAGTTTCTCACGAATCCAGTGTACGCCGGACCTTCTGCCCAGCGATATCATCGGTAGCCAGATTTTTAATTATTCTACCAACAGCTTTGAGACCAAAATCGGTCCCGTTATGGCAAACTTCCTTTTATTGGACGAAATCAACCGTTCCAGTGCCAAGACTCAGTCAGCCATGCTTGAAGTAATGCAGGAGCGTCAGGTTACCATCGGCGGCGAATGCTTTGAAATGCCTGAAGTCTTCACCGTAATCGCAACCCAGAACCCTATCGAGCAGGAAGGTACCTATTTACTCGCAGAAGCGCAGTTGGACCGTTTCTTAATTAAGGAAAAATTATATTATCCCAATAAAAATGAAGAATTTGAAATCTTAAACCGCATTGAAAAAGATATCTTTTCTTCACGCCAGTCTGTAGCAAGCATTGAAGACGTGAAATTTATCCAGGATCTTACCAAGCGCGTATATTTGGACGACGTAATCAAGCACTACATCATCCAGATTATCGATGCTACCAGAAATCCTTCGGCTTACATCGGACCTCAGCTTGCCCAGTACATCACTTTAGGCTCAAGTACCCGTGGTGCCATCGCATTGATGGAAGCATCTAAGGCACTTGCTTTAATCGGCGGCAGAGACTTTGTAATCCCCGAAGACGTTAAGAACGTAATCTACAGCGTGTTAAGACATCGTATTACGTTAAACTACGCGGCAATTGCCGACAACATTACCTCTGAAACTATTATCAACAATATTTTAGGAGCAATCCCTACACCATGACGAACCATATTATAAAAATAAAAGCCAAAGTCAGTGTTTATGCTAAGAAAAAGACCAGCAATATTTTCGACGGCTCCTACAAATCCATCTACACCGGAAATGGTTTGGACTTTGAGAATCTCCGGGAATACATTCCCGGCGATAACATCCGCGATATTGACTGGAAAGCATCCGCACGAAATAAAAACCTGCTTATCAAGCAGTATATCGCTGAGAAAAAGCACAATGTTATGCTTGTCTTCGACACCGGCAAAAATTTTATGGCGGATACCCGTACATTGGAAACCAAGAAAGATGTTGCCCTCACAGCCGGCGGTACGCTTGCTTACTTAGCAGCTAACAACCGTGACAACGTAGGCGCCATCTACAACCGAAACGGCATGATACAGTACTTCCCTCTCCGCATGGGCATGAACCATTTGGAATGGATTCTTACCACCTATGAAAAGGAAGATTTCGCCGATTATGACAGCGACATAAACAAATCTTTGGATTACATCATCAAAAACATACGTCAGAAAATGATTATTTTTGTCATCACAGACGCAGGCGGCATTCATCGCATCAGCGATAATACCATCAAGAAGTTATGCGTACAGCACGACTTGCTGTTTGTCAGCATAAGCGATGCGTCCCTCACCGGCCACCAGGCCTTTGACGTGCGCAAATCACGTTACGTCTCAGAATTCTTAACCGGTAACAAAGAACTGATGGCCTTAGAGCAGAAGACACGCGAGAAAATCTCTCACGAGAACTCTCACAAACTCCTCCGCAATCAGATTGTCAGCGTAGAAATCGATGGCGAATATGACATTGTAGACAAAAGTATGGATTTATTAGAAAGGCATAAATATGCAAGCAATAACCGTTGAGTTACAAGAGTCCTTCTCTTATCTGCCCGCTATTTTATTTATTATCGCCGGCATTATAGGTACTCTTTTAATCCTCTTTCTTCGCAAACCCAAGAGAAAGAAACCTCGTGTGCCCGTAGCCAAACCCGTGGCACCGAAGAACATTTTTACATTGAAAGAAAAATATATACGTGCGCTTACCGATATCGAAAAGAAGCGTTCTGCGGATAAAATCGACGACCGTAAGGCAGCCCAGGCTGTCAGCCGTGTTGTGCGTGATTTCGTGTATGCATCCACAGGCATTAAAGTGCAGAACTACACCCTGATGGAAATTCACGCGGCAAAGCTTCCCCGCCTGTACGAACTGATTTCCCAGTGCTATATGCCGGAATTTGCAGTCAACACCCAGGTAAACGTATATGAAGTAATTAACAAAGCAAGGACGGTAATCTCAGAATGGAATTAATGTTTCCTGCTGCAATCTTTATCGGTATCCCCCTCGCAATCATCTTAACTTTTATCACGATTAAAAGAAAAGATACCTTCGAGAAGGGTAAAAAGGTTGCCAATACGAATTTTATAGAAGATACACCACTGTATAAGAAATTGTTGTTGCAGTACAAGATTTTCAGCATTGCGTCCCTCTCCTGCTTATGGATTGGCCTGGTGTTCGCCATCATTATGCTTTCGCGTCCTGCGAAAATCGATGTGGTAAATACAGAACTTCGAAACCGCGATATTTTCATCTGTATGGATACATCTTATTCGATTGATGAAGTGAACCTGGAAATCTGTAATAACTTAAAAGATGTGGTAAAAGAATTGGACGGCGAACGTTTCGGCATCAGCATTTTTAACGGTAAATCCGTAGTTTTGGTGCCCTTAACTACTGACTACGACTACGTTTTGCAAGTACTGGACGACTTGGAAGAATCCATCAAACACAGCTTAAACGGCCACAGCGATCCCTTGTGCCAGATTTGTGAATACAAATACGACGGCACCCTCTGGGACGACGGACGCGGTAGTTCTTTTATCGGTGACGGTTTGGCATCCTGCCTTTACAACTTCCCCGATTTGAAAGAGAATGACGAAAGAAGCCGAATGATTATTTTCGTTACGGACAACGAGTTAAACGAAATCACCGCTACTTCTTTTGTAACCGTGGAAGATGCTGCTGCCCTCTGTGCTGCAAATGACGTTAAAGTATTTGCGGTTACGCCGGAAGACATTGTAGATGAACAAAGCTTCCGCCAGGCAATCGTCAATACCGGCGGTAAACACTATGAAGTAACTTCCAAGAAGGTATTCGACGAATTGGTTTCCGATATCCGACTGACCGGTACCGCGGTAATGACCGATACCAAAATCATTGTGACCGACAAGCCGGAAGTACTCTTTGTATTTATGCTGATTTTTATCGGAACCTATTTTATACTCAGCAGAAAGGTTAAGCTATGACTGTAAATCCTATTATCCCGATTTGGCTTATGGCAATTATATGCATAGCGCTTGCTTTTTTTAGACGAAAAGGGACTTTTAATTATATAAGACAGCTCGCAATTATCGTACTGCTTTTTATCATTAATCTGCGTATTATGGTTCCGGACTACGACGCCGAAACCATCAAGCGTAAAATCGACGTGCTCTTCGTGGTTGATAACACCATCAGCATGCAGGCCGAAGACTACGGCAGTGATAAAAGCCCCCGAATGGAAGCAGTAAGAAGCGACTGTGCCTACATTATGGAGAAACTCCCCGGCGCGCAGTTTTCCGTAATTTCCTTTGATAACAATGTAACAACACTGATGCCCTACACCATTGATACCACAAATGTCACCCAGGCGTTTAACAGCTTACAGGGGCAGGCAACTTTATATGCCACAGGTACAGGTTTTGAAGATGTGTTGAATTATATGGAAACTGCACTTGACCGCGAAAGCGACAATGTTCAGATTGTATTTTTTATCAGTGACGGTGAAATCACCCAGGAAGCGGATTTGAAATCACATCCCAAGTTAAAAGATTTTATCGACGGCGGTGCGGTTCTCGGGTATGGCACCGAAAAGGGCGGCCCCATGCATGCGGTAGCATTTTTCGGTGATGACGAAGTGGAAGAACTTTACTATTATGATGATAACTTCGATCAGCAAACTGCTCTCTCCGTTATTGATGAAGAAAACCTGCAAAGCATCGCTTCCGATATGGGTGTGGATTACGTTCATATGACAAGCCAGTCTCAGATTAACCAGACCATTAACAAGGTCTTACACCAAATTGAGACAGCAGGCGATGAACAGGAAGGCGATAACATTACAGGTTATTCGGATACATTCTTTTATGTATTGATTATTTTCATTCCGTTACTTGTTTTCGATTTTATTTATTACAAGAGAAAGGTAAGTTTTTAAACTATGAACTCTGCAAAAACAATAAGAAAAATAATTGCAGCCGTTTTTATCCTATTGGTTGTCTTATGTTGCTTTCTCTTCTTCCGGTATATTTACTTTTACAACCAGGGAAACGACCGCTATGAACGTTTGGATTACGCCGGTGCAATTGAATCTTACCAGCATGCATTGAACGCGAATCCGCCCCATTTCAAGGAATGCTCCGTGCGCGTAAATCTGGCACTTTCCATGATTTACAATATGGGACCGAACTGGGCTGAGCCCGAAAATGTGGACAGCAGTATTCAGACACTGCTGGAAGCCAGGGATATTCTTCTGGAAGACGGTTGCGCAACAGAAGAAGGTGACGGCCACAGCGAGCCGGCACAGCAGTTAAAAGAAGAAATTGACAAGATGCTGGAGCAGTTGCAACAACCGCCTCAATCCAATCCCGATGACTCTGAAGATGAAAGTGACGGTGGCACCGGTGCCCCTCCCCCCATTGACGAAGAAACCGAACAGGGCATCCAAGAAGAAATGCAGAACATCCAGAATGATGCTTTCAACGAACGTCAGGAAGAACAGCAAATGATGGAAGATTGGGATGCAGATATGAATTTCGATTATGACATGAAAATTTGGTAAAACAATTGATGTGACCTAAATGATAAAAGACACCTAAGTCGATACAATTCGACAGACGGTGTCTTTTCTTATAACTACTGATCACAGGCGTTACCGTTTTTTACCACGCTGATTACCTCTTCCCAGTTATCTAATACATATCTTCCGATAATCGGGTCATACATAGTTCCCAAATTCTTCTCAATTTCATTATAGCAGTATTCAAAGCTTAAAGCCTTTCGATAGCATCTGTTGGAAGTCATGGCATCAATACTGTCACAAATAGCCAGAATTCTCGCGCCCACCGGGATTTCTGCGCCCTTAGCACCTGTAGGATATCCTTTGCTGTCATATCGCTCATGATGCATTAAAACAATGTTAGATAATTCACTCAAACGATGGGACTTATTTAAAATATCTGCGCCGATCTGCGGATGTTTCTTGATACGTTCAAACTCTTCATCCGACAAGCGTCCTTCTTTGTTTAAAACCGCGTCAGGCACGCCTATTTTACCGATATCATGCAAATGCCCTGCAATGTGTATCTTCTCGGTATCATGGTCCTTAAGCCCCATAAGACGACATACAACCAACGCCATATCACTTACTCTGTGGGAATGGCCTGCGGTATACGGGTCCTTAGCGTCCAGTGCCGATGCGATACACTCTACAATCTCATGAAAATCTATTTCATTGGAACAAAAATCACACTCATGCATCTTTATTTCCTCATTCCTTCTTGATGTGGTGAATGTCTTATCTTTTTTGTATCCGGCTTTCACCATTTAAAATACTATAATTGACAGCACATTTTATCATTCTTTTTATACGAGATCAATGGTAAAACATTTCCACCCAAAAACAAAACCCCCGCACCAAGGCGAAGGCTCTGTCTTTGAGATTATGATTTAAGTATGTTGGTCAACCAAGTTAATCTTTGGTTTGTTCAGCACCGGTACCGCAATTGCAAGCGCCTTGACGCTTCTTTGCACATTCACCGGCGTGGGGACACCCCACACAAACCGCTCCTTTTTTCTTCTCTTTTATTATGTATGCCACTGCTCCGCCTACAATCAGGAGGATAACCGCCACGATAATAAAATTCTCCATACCATACCTCATTATAATATTCTTTTACACAATTTACATTATGCTACTTTCTTTAAAGCGTACTCTTTTTTCATCTTACGTTCCGTGTTAATGATAAGAAGAACAACGATTGCTACGATTGCAACTACAGCGATAAGACCGGGGAAGAATCCTGCGCCCAAAGCACCTGTTGTAATCAAAGTACCTACCTGATATACAAGATAGCCGATGGTATAACCGGTAGCAAACTGTAACATAATACCGCCGAAGAGCCACTTCTTATCCTTGATTTCAGAATTCATGGCACCCATAGCTGCGAAGCAGGGCGGTGTATAAAGGTTAAACATAAGGTAAGCAAGGGCTGCAACCTTAGTAAGACCCATAGCAACCGCAACTTCGTTTGCGCCTCCTGTCAATGCCAATTCTTCTGTATCAATGAAGTTTGTTAATGCATAGCAAACTGCCAATGTACCAACAACGTTTTCTTTTGCAATGAAACCTGTGATTGCTGCCGCAGCCAACTGCCAAGCCGCAAAACCAACGATAGGAACCAAAAGGTATGCTGCGGGTGTTGCGATGGTTGCAAGGATGGATGTATTTTCCATACCTTCTTCCACCAACTGGAATTGCCAGTTAAAGCTCTGCATAATCTGAACCACTGCGTTACAAACAAGGATAATTGTACCTGCTTTCACAATGTATGCCCAACCACGTGAACACATAGAGCGGAACGCGGTCTTAAAGCTGGGGAACTTATATTCCGGCAACTCAATGATAAAATATGAGTTTTTCAGTTTATGGCCGGCAATTTTATTGACAAGCAAGGCACCGATTAAAATTAAAAGAATACCGGTAAAATACATCAACACACCAACCCACTTTGCATCCGAGAAAAAGGCACCTGCAAACAATGCAATGACGGGAAGCTTTGCACCGCAAGGCATAAAAGGTGTTAACATTGCGGTTGCTCTGCGCTCTCTTTCATTACGGATGGTACGGCAGGCCATAACGCCCGGAATAGAGCATCCCGTGCCGATTACCATAGGGATCACGGACTTGCCCGAAAGACCTACCTTCTTAAAAATCGGGTCAAGTACAACCGTTGCACGTGCCATATAACCGCAGTCTTCCAACAACGCAATCAGGAAGTACATTACCATTACCAAGGGGAGGAAACCAACTACGGCACCTACACCGCCGATAATACCATCAACCAAAAGTGACTGCAGGAAAGGATGCGCATTAACTACAAGCCCTGCTACCCATTCCTGGAATACTTCAATCCAGCCAACCAGCCAGTCTGCAATCCAAGTACCTACAGTCGACTGTGAGATAAAAAATACCATCCACATCACTACTGCAAAAACCGGAATTCCTAACAACGGATGCGTGATAAATTCATCGAATTTATCCTGCTTATTAAATTGATTGGTACGTACTTTTCTTTTTTCTACTTCCTTTACTATGCTGTTTACAAACTCGAAACGCTTTCTGTCTTCCGCTTCTACTGCGTCTTTATCGGTCAAATCAACAATTGCCTGGCTATAGGGCGCCTTTTGTTCCTTGCCGGCTCTGTCAACAGCCGCCTGAATTACTTCCGCCAAGCCATTGTGTTCCCCCGAAACAGTGGACACCGTTTCAAAAACAGGGCAACCAAGTTTCTTTGCCAAAGCATCTTCGTCAATTTCGTTTCCTTTTTTATCATTTACGTCACTTTTATTCAATGCAACGACTACAGGAATCCCAAGCTCCATAAGCTGGGTTGTAAAAAACAAACTACGGCTCAAATTCGTGGCATCCACGATATTTACGATTACGTCCGGATTCTCAGTCTGAATATAATCACGGGTAATACTTTCTTCCGAAGTAAAAGGCGACATGGAATATGCACCGGGCAAATCCACGGCAATCAGTTCATTCTCGCCCTCATATATGCTTCTTTTTATAGGACTTTCTTTTTTATCAACGGTTACACCCGCCCAGTTTCCAACACTTTCTTTACTGCCGGTAAGGGCATTATACATTGTAGTTTTTCCACTGTTTGGATTACCTGCCAAAGCGATTCTCATACGATTGTCTCCTGTTCCGATTTTATATGTAAAAACTATTTCACCTTAATTGCATCCGCTAATCTGCGGTCAATATGATATCGTCCGTCCTTGATGGAAACCACACAACCTCTTCTCTTGCGTGCGATTACGGTTATGGGTTCTCCGCTGTAACACCCGAGTGAAAACAGAAAAGAATTCAATTCTTCATCATCGGTTTCGACTGCGTCAACGATATATTCCTCTTCTAACTTTACTTCGTTCAGATTCATAAAATGTTCCTGCCTTTCGGTTAGTTTGTGCTAACTCCCTATAATTTAATACCATATTCCAAATGGTTTGTAAAGGGGTTATTTCGAATAAAATGGGTAATTTTACCATATTTTATGATATTTTTATCAAATATATGTTATTAAGTTAGTTTTAGCTAACTCTGGTGTATATACGTACTGTGATTGATAAGGTTATCGTCAAAACCCTGTGTGTACGGTTGAATTTTTTATGTTTTTATGGTATTCTGTGACAAAGATGTAAAGGGGTTTACGACTATGAATTTATTAGAATCCGGCGAGATGTATTTGGAAACAATTTATACTTTGTCAAAGCAAAGCGACTTCGTACGCTCCATTGACATTTGTGAAGAGATGGGGTTCTCTAAGCCCAGCGTCAGCCGTGCAATGAAATTGCTGAAGACGGACGGCTATATTGAGATGGAAGGCAACGGCCGCATCACCTTAACGCAGAAGGGTTTAAACGTTGCAACCAAGATTTATGACAGACACACCGCGCTTACGGAATTCTTTACAAAGCTCGGTATCAGCGAAGAAACGGCTGTAGATGATGCCTGCAAAATTGAGCATGTCATCAGCGATGAATCCATGGAAGCAATTAAGAAGTTTATTGAGAAGTAGACCGGCGTTAAAACTTTTTTTAAATTTTAATAGGAATAAAATCAAAACAGGCAATCCGTATAAAACGGATTGCCTTTCTTTCTATAAAAGATATGTAAAATTGTACATTACACTATCTATATGCATCTTTCCTATCTCACCGATACGCTTGTGGAATTCACCTGTCCTGAAGTCGATACAATCAAACCGATGTCCGAAACAGTCTTACCGCTGTCAATGGTGCCGTTAAAAGATTCCGGCGTAATAATCAGCTTATTGCCTTCTACCTTACCAACCGCACACCAAATCTGGTCAATGGTTGCCGACTGACCCAAATCAATTTCCACGGTCCAGCCGCTTACGGCAGAAGTTCCCTTATTCTCAATGGTAAGATTCAACTGCGTACACTGCTTATCACCGCTACTCCAGCTGTTTGCTGCTGTCACACTGGCATATAAGTTATTGCCGCTACCGCTTCCGCTAGGTAACGTAGTCTGCTGGCTATTGTTCGCTTGATTATTGTTAGACTGATTGTTATTTGCCTGGTTATTGCCGGCATTTGCATTATTGCCGGTATTGTTGTTTCCGTTACCGTTATTGCCCGATGTGGCCGGTGCCTGGCCGTTTAACAAGCCAGCGCCGTGGTCGGAATGCTCGTTTAATACACCTATATACCACTTACCGGACTCTGACAACTCATCATAAGTCCAGCCGGATTTCTTCTGGCAACCGCTGGAAATCAACGAAGACGATTCTGCCTTATTGGATAAGTTCCATGCCACGAAACCTACATTGTTCTGATCCAATAAATCAATCCAAACATTTGCCTGGTCGATATTGTTTCGTCCGTTACCGGAAGCATCACAAATACTGAACTCTGAAATAATAACAGGGATTCCTTTGTTAATCGCCGTGGTCATTCTGTTACGGATATCATCACGATGTGTCTCTGCATAAAAGTGAACCGCATACACAATATTATCATATTCCGTGATAGGGTCGTTTGCCGCATCATCCACATACTGACACCAGTTAGGAGTACCTACAATAATAATCGCATCCGGGTCATTGGCACGGATTACGGGAATCACTTCCAAAGCATAGCTTTTGACCTGACTCCAGCTTGTACCGCCGTTAGGTTCGTTACAGATTTCGTAAATAACATTGTCCTGATCTTTAAATTCCTTAGACATTTCATCAAAGAATGCAATGGAATCGCTTTTATATTTGTTCGGATCCAAATCGTGAAGAATATGCCAGTCCACAATCACATACATGCCCAATTCCGTGGCATATTTTACACCGTCTTTTACAAGTGCCTTCAACTGGTCCTTATTACCACCTTCGCAGTATCCGCCGTTTTCAGCCGTATACATGGCAAGACGAATGGTATTTGCGCCCCAGTCATCGCGAATGGAAAGGAACGCATCCTTATTCACATAATCAGGAAACCAGGCAAGACCGTGGGTACTTACACCCGCAATCTGGAAAGGTTCGCCGTTTGCATCCACGATATTGGTACCTTCTACCTTCAATGCCCCGTGCATTTCAAAAGGTGTACCGTCTTCCGCCACAGGTTCTTCTTCCGAACTTGCTTCCTCAGAATCTTCCTTTTCTTCTGAATCCGTTTCCGATGTCACTTCCGAAGCGCTGTTCTCTTCGCTTACAACCTCCGATGCACCGGAGTCATCGCCCGAAATAATCTCTGCAACGCCGGTTGCGCTTTTACATGCAATCAACGCAAACATTGCTACCGCTATGATTGTTATTACCCCAAATTTAACTGATTTTTTCATTTTATCCTCATATATATTCATAAAATACTTCGCTTGCCCTGCTGCTACAAACCGCTTTCATTTTACGGTTTTTCCACATTTCACACATTATAAAACACCGCAAGTATTTTAAAGTGTATCACAACTAAACACTTCCCACAAGTGCCCTTTAGTCATCAATATCGAAATTTTCCAATACGGATTTCTTTGCAACCGGTCTTGTATCGCCGTGTTTTACCATCATCATTGTCAAGAACGCAAGCACTGAGAAAACGCAGGCGTAGGGGAACAAGGTAATGTAGCTTACCTTCTGCAGAAGGATACCCGACAACACCGGTGTTAAAATCTGTGCCGCCATAGAGAATACATAATAATATCCTGTATACTTTCCTACATCGCCGTCGTTTGCAATCTCTACAACCATAGGGAAAGAGTTGACATTAATCGCACCCCAGGACACGCCTATAAGCACAAATCCTAAATTAATCATAAAATGATACTGCATAAAGAAACCGACATAAAAGAACCCGATAAACAGGCCCACAATACCCATAAGGATACTCTTCTTACGGCCGATTTTACTTGCAAGGAATCCCAGGGGAATGTAGCTTATCACCGCCGCAACCGTTGCCACCATCAGGCAATCCGCATAACCGCCGTTCTCCAGCGCCCAAACTTCCGTCGCATAACGCGAAAATGCACTTGTAACCGCGTTATACGCCATATACCAGAATGCTACGGACAGAAGAAGAAAGATAAGGCTCTTCTTTTTCGGGCCGCTAAGTTTTCTTTTCACGCCCTCTGCCGGTGCTTCTTCCTCCGCATCCTGCATAAGCTCGGGATGAGCCTTCTCAAGCTCGCGGGCTTCATTGCCCCACTTCTTCTCATTTACGGTAAGCATCATCACACAAATGCTGATAACCATAAAAATAATAACTGACCAGAACAGCGCCGTGTAATCCGGTGTTTTACCGTCTCCAACCACAAGTCCTGTCATCAAAAGGGCATAAATGGCACCCACGGTACCCATCAAATTAATAATGGCGTTACCCTTACTACGCAAAGGTCTCGGCGTCACATCAGGCATCAGTGCCACCGCCGGCGAACGGAAGAATGCCATAAAAAGCAAAACCAGCCCCGTAGAAATCAAAAACAACGGAAGATTTCTTGCATTATCACCAATAGGCATAAAAGCAATTGCTACCACAGTAAGGGCAGTACCGATTAAGATAAAAGGCTTTCTCTTGCCCCATTTAGTATCAACCTTATCAGACAGCGTACCGAACAAGGGCAACAAAAACAGCGCCAATACATTATCGGCTGCCATCACTGCACCTGTGATGATTTCATTCATTCCAAAGCTGTGTTTCAGAATCAACGGCACAATATTGTCATAGGTCTGCCAGAAAGAATAAATTGCCATAAAAGCAAGGCCTGTCAGAATCGTTCTCCTGTAATTGAGTTTCATATCAACCTCCGTCAAAAAACATTGCGTTTTTCTATAAAAAAGAGTACCATAAAAGAAGGAAAAAAGAAACTTTTTTGTCCATTTTATGTTTTTTTAAGAAATGGGCCTTACGGAGGAAAAATGAAGATTTACATCGTTTATATCGTAGGCGTTCTCATTGCTTACATGGTGGGTAGCATCAGTACTTCCCTGATTGTTTCCAAAATCAAAAATAAGGACTTGCGCGCCGGCGGTTCCAAAAATTTGGGTGCCTCCAATACCACCCTTTTAATGGGTTGGAAATATGGTTTAATCGTAGGCGTTTGTGATATTTTAAAAGGAACCATCGTAGTTTTGCTTGCCAAGTGGATTTTTTCGGAATACAGTTACCTTCCCTTCTGCGTGGCGACAGCAGCTGTTCTCGGACACATCTTCCCCTTTTATCTCAAGGGCAAGGGCGGCAAGGGTTTTGCAACCTACGTAGGCATTATGTTGGGACTTGACTGGCGCTTCTTTATCATTATGGGCATCGGCATTATTTTAATCACGCTGATTACCGATTACATCGCGCTGGCGACTTTTACAACGGTAACCACGTTCCCGGTTTGGTTATTCTTTATGTGCCCTATCAAATGGGCGTTTCTCATACCGGTTATTGCTTCGCTGATTATCATTGTGAAGCATTTTGAGAACATCAAGCGTATGATTAAGAAAGAAGAACTTGGCTTGAGGGCCTCTTTTAAGAAAAAGAAGGCATCGTAAAATATGATGTAAAAAATGACACTATTAAACCTGTAACACAATACAAAAACGTCTCAGTTACGCGGTAGCATTACCCTTCGCTGAGACGTTATTTTTATTCGTATTTCTATGTAATTAATTTACTCCAACACACCCTTGGTTGTGGTTCCCAAATGGCAAAGGGCAATTGCGCCGGGGCCGGTGTGAGCACCGATTACAGGGCCGATATCGCCGATTAGAATTTCGGTGTTGGGGAATTCAGCCTTAATCATATCCGCAAGATGATTGACGTCATCAAGACAATCACTGTGGGAAATAAATACATAGGGCAATTCTTCAAACTTCTGAACCTTCTTTAACATACTAAATAATTCATTGATGGAAGTCTTACGGCCTCTTACCTTACCGATGTTAGAAAGTTTACCATTCTCATCCACAATGATGATGGGCTTAAACTGCAGAACCGTACCTGCAACCGCAGATGCCGCACTGATACGTCCGCCGCGCTTTAAGAAGAACAAGTCATTTACGGTTACGTGATGATGCACGCGATCTTTCATTGCAACCACCGCTTCCAACGTTTCTTCAATACTCTTGCCTTCTTCACGAAGCTTCGCAGCATAATATACCACAAGACCCTGTCCTATTGAACCACATAAAGTATCAGTATAAAGAATCGTTCTCTCGGGATACTTCTCTTTTAATTCTTCAAGCACCAAAGCACCGTTGTTATATGTAACAGAAAGTCCTGATGAGAATCCCAAATATAAAATATCCTTGCCCGCTTCCAGCACCGCAGTCATATTCTCTTCAAAATGTCCTAATGTAACTGCTGAAGTTTTGGCATTGGCTCCGTTTCTTAACTGATCATAAAAATCTTTAATGTCAATGTCTCTATTCAACACAGGAGGCTTATCATCAATAATAACCTCCAACTGCATTACCTTTAAGTCAAACTGCTCAACCACCGCTTTGGGAAGATCACAGGACGAATCCGTAAAAATCTCAAAATTTGCCATTTATACTACTCCTTGCCGTTGTTTTTCTCCATATAACAGTTTAACCGCAATCCGTAGTATAAATCAAATTATATTTTTATAAAGAAAATTACGACTTTCTAAAATAATTATAAAAAACTCCCTAAATAAGCCGTTTTACCGGTTTATCCGTGGGAGTTTTCTATACATTTTTATATCTTCATCAGATACTCCACATCAAAGCGCACAATCGCCGCCTGAATGCTTTGCATCTTCTCTTCCAATTCCTGCGGAACCTTATAGCCGCTTAATTCTGCTGCCAAATCGTCCAATGCCGAAATATCCATATCCTCGGCCGCTTTGCGGATTTGGTCCACTAACGCCTGCCATTTTACGGTGTCTACTTCTTCCGCACCGTCCGCGTCACTTCCGTCGAAGTCTTTCAGCATCTCTTTGTAAGACAACCACTTCTCCGTAAAAATAGGCATCATGGCATCGATGGGCGCTCTTTGATTACTTCTTGCCGCATCTTCCATCACTTTAGCGGTTCCTGCCAGCGGAATGATTCCCACCGTAGCTGCTGAGTTCTTCATACTGTGAATCTTGGTGCAGTAATTTTTAAAACCATCCGGTTCTTCGATTCTCTCATACAGACTCTGCAATTCCGCCGCATCTGCTTCCAGCGACGTTCTGAAAAAGGCCAGCGTCTGAAGCATATCTTCCCTACTGTTAAAATGCTTCTCGGCATATCCCCAGTCAAGACCGTTAACAATCGGCAGTTCTTCTTCTGTTTCTTTTACTTCTTCAACCTCTTCCACCGACTGAATCAAATCTTTCTTCAAAAGATTTTTAATTACCTTCTCCAGCTTGTGATAATCAAGGGGCTTGGAAAGGTATGCGCGGAATCCCTCTTTAATAATGTATCGGTCCTTGGAACCGATAACCGCATTGGCGGTAACCACCACCACAGGCGTCTTTTTACAAGGATAATCTTCCATCTCTTTCATCGCCTGATACGTTTCCAAACCGTCCATCTCAGGCATCATATGGTCCATAAAAATGATGTCGTAATACTTCTCGCGAACCATAAGAAGACACTCTTTACCGCTTGACGCCTCATCCACCTGTATCTTGGTCTTGGATAAAAGCGCCTTAAACACCTTACGGTTCATCATATTGTCATCTACCACAAGAACACGGGCTCCCGGTGCCTCAAACATGGGCACATACTTATAATCTTCCGGCTGTTCTTTGTCGGCGTTCTTTTTCACTTCTTTAATCATTGCAGGGTCAACAACGCCCTGTTGCAATACGAAAGAAAAGACTGAACCCTTGCCGTATTCGCTGTCCACCTTCATTTTACTGCCCATCTCGGCAAGCAAGCGGAAAGTAATGGGAAGTCCCAAACCGCTACCCTCAATATTACGGTTTTTGTTTACGTCAATACGCTCATAGGGAATCATAATACGGTCAATGTCTTCCTGCTTAATTCCCTGCCCCGTATCTTTTACTTCAAAAAGAATTTTAACCTGTTGCTCATTGCTTTCCGACAACAAACTGACACGCATGGAAACACAGCCTTCCGCCGTATATTTGAAAGCATTGCCAAGCAAATTCACAAGCACCTGCTTAATATGAATGTCATCGCCGTATAGCTTGTCCGGAATCTCCTGGTCAATTTCTACATAAAAGTCCAGATTCTTCTCTTTTGCCTTAAAATCCATCATGCCCGTAACTTCATCCAGCATGGTGCTGAAGCTGTATTCCACCGGCACAATGGCCATTTTACCTGCCTCAATCTTGGTTATATCCAAAATTTCATTGATGATGGTTAAAAGCGACTTTGTCGCACTCTGCACATCAGATGCATATTCCTTCACCTTGACCGGGTCATCTTCCCTAAGAATCATCTCTGTCATACCCACCATAGAGTTAATGGGAGTACGGATTTCATGGGACATATTTGCAAGGAAGTCCGTTTTGGCGCGATTGGCAATGTCTGCGCGTCTGGTCTCCTTTTTCAGCAAATCCACAAGGATTGCATCGGGATTCTCAACCATTAGATAAAAACTTAAATTAAGCAGGGTAATGCCAAGGCATGAAATCAATGCCGTAGGAACAAATGCCTGATAACCCGCAATCAAAGCCTCGCTCAGCATTACTACCAGCATGGCACGGCTTTTTCTTTTCGGAAGAAGGCGTCCGTACCGAATCAGCATCACAATAATCAGCACTACATAAATTGCAATACTGATATAAATATTAATGGGGCCCGGACCGTAAGAATAGTTGCCCTTTGGCGTCTCCATATAATAAATGGGCAGAAAAATCATACACAAAAAAGAGATGACAAGCGGAATATAAACCAAACGCATCTTGCGATACCGCTCACCAATCTCTTCTATAATTACAGTCTCAATATATTTATATACAACAAAAAAAATCGCTAACATAAGCGCCATAAAACCCTGATGCACCAGGCGATTCATCCATGGTTCCACCGTATCAAGATTATTCACGGTAATTACGGATATCACGTCCATAATCAGCTGAAAAAAAGAAAGAATCAAAAGCGCAGAATACCACTTATGGGAACTGGTTCTTTCCTTCGCCGACACAAAATAAAATACCGCGATAAAGAATACGATAATACAGCATATGATCTGGGTTTTACACATTATCATATTAACTATCCTCTCAGTGCATTTTCAATAACTCCCATCATGTTCATGGCATTTACCGGCTTTAAAATATAACCTGCCGGTCTTAAGCTTAACAACTGCTGAACTATATCGGCCTCTGCCGCACTGGTTAAAAATACAATGGGGATATCCTTGTACTCTTCATTTGCCTTAAGCTGAACATACAAATCCCTGCCGTTGATTTCAGGCATATCATAATCCAAAAGGATTAGGTTCGGTTTTCGCTTCTCCATAGCCATATATGCCTGCGTTGCAGACGCAGCCACGGATACGGAATATCTTTCGTCCAAAAGGACCTTCATGTTTCTTAACACCAATGCGTTGTCATCAATAATTAAAATATGTGCACTGTTGGTTTTATAAAAAGTATATGTATTTGCCATGTCTTCCCCCGATTCAGTGGGTAACATTTATCAAAATCGTTCCCCACTAAACCCTATTATAACAAAAGTATCAGAAAAGTAAAATACATATTTTAGGATTGTACCATTTGACGAATAATCGGAATACCGATGGATATATCCGTCCCCGTTTCCTCCCCCACTTCCGCGTGAAAACGGAAGAACAGACTGCGTTCCCCGCCTGCACTATAAGGCAACGCAAAGGCCAAGGTATAGGAATTCTCACTGATCGAAGTATGCTCGCCCCAAAATGACGAAGACGCTAAGGACAGAAGTTCCGAATCCGGCATATAAATTCCATAGTAACTGCTGTAATAATCACTCACCTGTGACGGTTGCATCTCTGCCACGGCCTTGATTTCCGGCTCCATATACATCAATTCCGCATTAACGGTTTTGGAATCATAATAAAAATCCGTACCGCTTACGAGTGAACCGTTGCTCTGAGACGTATTAATATCATTTTCGCACAGACGCACATAGTAAATAGTGTTTGTCTCTGAATCCACCAACAATTCCATACGACTGTTTAACTCCGGAAAATCAAATTCCATATACCAGAACATGAGAATCACACCGCTGTGATACTCATCCCCGTAGACAATATAACAGTCGCAAACGTCAAGGGCAGTTGCATTCATAGTCTCTGTTATGTATCCGAACGTGGTAGGAAACAACTCTGCCAAATTCGTCATATAGCCTTGTTTTTTCACACCGTCCAGCATCTCATTCAATTCGTTTACATCGATACTGTTGGCAATTTGCGAGATTGTAATATTTCCATATCCCACACCGGCCAATCTGCTCATCCTTGTATTAATATCCCGGGGATACGCCGTATCTGTTGCAAGTACTTCATAGGTATCGCGACTCATCACATCAACCGTTGTCATCTGCCTGTAATCCTGAATAATGAAAATCACCTGTGGCAGAACCATTGCAACACTGATAATCAGAATCAATCCAAGCACTCCCCAGACTGAACTTTTCTTCTTTCGCTTCATACTTCCTCCTGCGGTTTCGGGAACAGTAGCTGTACTACGCACCCTTCGCCGATTTTACTGTGAATATGCATTTCTGCATTGTGCAGGCTGATGATTTTCTGGCACAAGGCCATACCGATGCCTGCTCCGCCCTCTTTGCGGGAACGGGACTTATCCACCATATAAAAGGCTTCCGTAATGCGGCTGATTTCCTCCTCCGGAATGCCTCTTCCGTTATCCGAAACCTTAATTTCATAACTGTCGTTTGCCAGTCTCACACCGCTTAATTTAACCGTTCCGCCCTCTTCCACGGCTTTTACCGCATTATCCAGCAGATTGTAAAATACGGATAAAATCAAATCCTTGTCTGCGTGTAACCACCCTTTTTCCATTGTGATTTTATACTTGATTTTTTTCTTTTCAAACACAGGGCGCATAGTTGTTTTGATATTCTCTTCCAATTCCTTGGTGGAAATCGCTTTGGTTTTAATAGGATTTTTATCTACTTCAGCGAGTTTCAAAAGTTTATGGGACAGGCTTTCCAAACGCTTCCCCTGGGAATATATGTAATAATATGCTTCACTGCGTTCCTCTTCCGTCATATCCACGGTGTTTAACATATCCGCATATCCGATGATGGAAGTAAGCGGGGTTTTTAACTCATGGGCAAAAGCCGTGGTAAAGCTTTCTTTCTGCTTTGCCTCCAATTCCTTTTGGTGCATATGGTCCACGATTGCATCGGTCATTTGGTTAAAATTCTCCGCCAGGGTACCGATTTCATCGTTGGATTTTACCTCACAACGCTTCTCGAAATTTCCGCCGGTAATCTGGTTTACCACGGTGTTCAGGTTACGGATCGGCTTGGTAATATAGCGGGATAAAAGGAAAATAATTGTACTTCCCACCAAGAGAAGAATTCCCAAGGAAATGCAGTATCTGACAACCAAATCCTGTCGCTCCTGATATACCGCCGTTATATTCCGGCACATTCCAAGATAGATGCCGTCCTCACTCACATCGGATTTGCAGACGGTTATGATATAATACTCTTCCCCTATCTTCTCGATGGCAACTGCGTAGTTTCCCATCTCACGATAGACTGTCACATCACCTTTTTGCTCTTCCACATAGATAGGACTTTCATTCGGCAAATACATCATTGCCTCTTCCTGCAACTCTATCTCCGCCACATATGTATACTCATACTGCTGAGAGTAGATATCCATTTTGGCCTCGCTGTTTATTACCTGCGGATGTAAGCGGTTTCCTACCTTTCTGATTGCATCGGCAAGTCCGCTGTTGATGCCCGCGTTACAATAATAGTCGCTTCGGTCATCCCAGACCAAACAAAGACTCCCATTCCGCTCAATACCAAAAGCAATGTTTTCCATTACACTGCGGGTGGCGTAATCCACACCATAGCTTTCCATAGGCGCATAGGCACTCTCAAACATCAACTGGAACATACTGCTTTCCGCGTTGGCGCGGTCTTTCTCCCTTGCAATCGCCTTGGTAAAATAAGACGAAAGCATCCAGATGCCAAACACCGTAAAAATCACGGTCAGCAGGGCTGTCATTATTATAAACAGTTTATTTGCAAATTTCATTCTTTTATCTCCGTCAGAAATACGTTTCTCAAAAGGATAATCCTAATTTTCGCGGATTCACTTCGTTTTGAACCGTTCATACTACACCTTCAAACGATATCCTACCTTGTACACCGCAACAATTTTATCTTCCCACTTCAGTTTCTTTTTCAGTCGTTGCACATGTAAATCCACCGTACGGCTCTGTTCGCCGTATTCACCGCCCCAGACGCTCTCATAGATGGCATCGCGGTACAGGGCAATGTTCCGGTTTCGCACAAATAAAAGAAGTAAGTCGAACTCTTTCATCGTTAGTGCAATTTCCTCGTCCCCTTTTCGTACAGACCGGGAAGTTTCATTGATTACAATGTCGTGTACCTCAATAACCTGTTGCGACTTATTATATCGCCGTAAAACCGCTTCCACTCTTGCCAACAACTCCACAATTTCAAAAGGCTTGGGAAGATAGTCGTCAGCGCCCATGCGCAGTCCCTTAACCTTATGCTCCGTACTTCCCAAGGCTGTCAAAAAAATCACCGGGAAATTAAGTTTTTTCGCATAGTCCAGCAACTCATATCCATCGATGCCCGGAAGCATAATATCCAAAAGCACCAGATCAAAGCTTTCATTCATCATATAATCTGCTGCCTCCATACCGTTCTGCGCCCAGACACAGGCATAGCCGGCTTTGGTTAAATTCACTTTTACAAGATTTGCAATGGGTTCTTCGTCTTCGGCAATGAGTATTTTTAACATAGTGTTTCCTCTCCGGTTTCGTTCTTCGTACCTTTATCATCAGGCATTTATGAAGTCAACGTTTTACCTCTCGTTCAGTATATCACTTTTCTGCATAAAAGAAGTCTTTTTCATCCTAATTCTGCTATAAAAATGTATCAGGATTGTATCAGGTTTTTATAAATTAAATCAATTGGAACTAAATTAAAAAGCCCTTGCAAGAAACCGACCTCCACCCGAATCTCGGGCATCTGTCCTTTCCGCAAGGGCCTTAATAAATCATATTAAAATATTGTATAAAATCATATTGCTTCTAAAACTCCGTAGCACAATTAAAACGTGTATTTCTTTACCTGCGCACTGAGTTTCTCGGAATGCTCGGAATTCTGACGTGAAGTCTCGCTTAAGTTCTCAAAGCTTTCCGCAATCACACCGGTAGAACGTGCAAGGTCATTTGCCTCTTCTGCCGTTGTAAAAATAGTGGTTGCAATATTCTGAACATCAGCATTGATACCTGCAATGTTCTGCGAAATATATGCGCTTTGATTTCCAATTTCAGTCATCTGAGTACCGATGGTTTCCGTAGTTGCTCCGTATTCTTCGCCCAAGGCTGCAAAGGAATCATAGTCTGCAGCAACATCTTCAGATACAAAGCGAACCATTTCTTCCAAGACAGCAGTAAGTTCGCCTACTGCCGACTGCACCTGACCGTTAATTTCATTAATTTCCGCAACCGCACGGTCAATCTGATCACTTAAGTTCTCAACTTCTGTTGCAACTACCGCAAAACCACGACCTGCATCACCTGCTCTTGCCGCTTCAATCTGCGCATTTAAACTTAGCATTCTGGTCTGATTTGCAATAAGACCGATTTCTTCCGCAATCTGTTTTACACGCATAATCTGCTGTGCATCTTCACCGGCCTGCTCCATTCTGCCCTGCAACTCGCTGATGGAATTCATTGCATTCTGACGATTGGCAACCGCCTGTGCGGAAGTCACCTGTGCATTGGAATTTGCCTGCTGTACCATCCGGCAAATAGCGTCTACATTCCTTGCAAAAGCAGCCACCTGCTCTGCACTTTCGGAAAGACTTTCTGAAAGAATTTTACTGGACGTAGCACTTTTCTCCATATTGACGCTGATATCTTCAATTTCAGTGTTCATATCTGACATAATGCGGGTATTTTCGTCCACTGTGGTTTTTAACTCATCACCGGTAACCAGAATCTCTTCCGTTGAAGTCGCGACTTCTTTTACAAGCTCGCGAATCTGTCGAATAAATGCATTCATATTGCCTGCAATTACTTCCAATTCATCGCCGCTGTAGATATCAATCTCCTTAGTTAAGTCACCGGAACCGCCTGACAACTCTTTTACCTTATTATTCAACTTCTTCATTCCGCGTTTAAACTTGCCCATCAAAAGGCCCAAAAGAAGAAGACTTACCGCATAGGTTCCAACAAATACAATGATAACCAGGTTACGAAGCGCCGTCATCTGCTCATCAATCCAATTAGCACTGATATCAACACCAACCGCACCTACAACAGTATCGCCGTCAAAAACCGGACTGTATGCAGACACGTGGCTACCCCACTCGTCCGTAAACGGTTCATCATCCGCTGCCGTAACCGCTTCAGAGAAAGCAATAACAAGCCCTTCCGTTGCCTCACATTCATCACCGATAGCCGCCGGTTCTTCCGGGTCGGAATCTACAACAAAAATAAACTGTTCTTCACCCACCTGACGTAAGGTATATATGTATTCGATTTCTGCATTATCTCTAAACAATGCCAATTCATCAATAATTGTATTGTAAGCATCGCTTCCTTCATCACCTGCCTGAATGTCTTTTAATAAGTCTCCGCTGACATTCATTGCTGCGCACTGGGCGATATTCTTTACATTGGTTTGAATCTGTCCAAATAGCGCAGATTCGGAACGCTTATAAGCCGCAATGCCCAGCACGGCATTTCCTGCAAGCAACAGAATAGCAAGCCAAATAAACAACTGGTTAAAAATACTGATTTTACGTACTTTCATAGTTCCCCTCTCCTTTACACTATATTTCCCGATAATAAATTATATGGTTCCGCTTTCCCCTATGGAATCTATAAAAATAATTATACTACAGTTGAATTATATTGAAAAGTAAATTAACACTTAGCCGTTCCTTTTCAACAAACAGGTACCTACTATAAACGGCAGGCAGGTTACAAAAGCAAATCCGTATCTGAACTCATATGCGACCGGAGTAGCAATCATCAATGTCGCCCAAATCGCCATTATCGGTATCATATGCACTTTCACTTTCTTTTTATACACTGCATATACAACAGAAAAGATTTCTACCCAAATATAAAATCCGATTTCCCAGAATAATTCAACAAAAGGAATATAGGTACATAAATTGTCAAATTCCACCAAACGGGTCCAGACCTTTTGGGGTAATATCGGATTCTGTTGAATGCCTAATTCATTTCCGACAATCACATATGCATTTACCCAATAATCCGTGTTAGGGAACCAAAATCCTTTCGTCACATCGATTTGTGCCTTCAAATAGTCCTTCGGATACTTTATTGCCCATCTGAACCATAAACTCAAATATTCTGATTTGTTTTCTTCCAGATACTCCCAATCTCCGGCCCTGAGTAACACTTTCATCGGGTCCGCAATGTGCGGTGTGTAGACCGAAGACACGGCATTAACATCCATTACATAATTAAGTTTTTCGATGTCTTCTGAAGGTAAATTATCGCATCCTCTCTCTGTAATAACCCTTCCTACGTGCTGAAGCGGGACTGAAATATTCTCTACAAAATCCGGCTGTTGCACTCCTGCCGCATTCATAATCGGACCTTTTACTATAATTACGATTGCGATTGTTAATACCATCACAACGGAAATCGGTATACGTTTCTTAGAAAAAGACTTTGCAATTAACAAGAAGGGGATGCAAATAATATATGCATAAAATCCGTTGCTGCGCCACAGGCTGAATAATATCCCTACCGCCAAAAATTCTGCCAAAAGAACAACCTTCTGTTTTGCTGTCATTTGTGACCAGTCCGTCTTTGCAAACTTCCATATTGCAATTGTGAAAAGCAACGCAAAAGCACCAAACAATACATCTTTCCAAATTGTAAAAGAATACATCGCATTAACCGGTAACAATGCCGCGTAAGCAATGCATAAATATATATATGCTTTTTTGATTTTAATTTTATTTAAAACCGAAATCATATACGCATACACAGCGGATACTATTAACATTTGCGCCATAGCACCTGCGCCTACGGCAACATTGGCAGAGTGCGATATCGCATAAAAAACATCATATATAACCTTCAAAAACAACGTATATACAAAGGGATGGTGGTTGCTGTATTCCATCACACCCACAACCTGCCTATAATGATCTATCGAATCCACGGTCAAGATTCCCGGTGTAAATGCCAGAAAATAAACTAACCATACTCCAAAAATAATCCCCCAGGATACCAACCCAATTCTTTTGCACTGTTTTAATTTACTTGCGGCCTTGTTCTCTTTTAATTCTAATAAAACAATGATGATTGTCGCAATAGCCCTGTAAATGAAAAGTGCGCCGCAGAACACAAGTAAGCCGTTCACTAAAACATTAACTTTCCCGGCTATTGCATACACTTCCCAGGTATTATAAGTTCCCATTGTGCTGAACAATGCGTAGATTACAGCTAAAATCCATGTGGTTTTGGGTGCCTTTGCCTGAATTTTTAATTTATTTTCTAAGCAAAAAGTCAATAAGCATAAAATGAAAATAACAGAAGGAAATCCCGTACGTAAATTAAAATTCATTGTTAAGAAAACGGACATAGTTGCAACAATCGCTTGTACAACTATTAACATCCACTGTACTTCTTTTATCCCTAAAATGTTTGTGATTTTTGTCTTCAATTTCGTATCTCCATTTATTACTATTTAAACAAAAATATTATACTATGCTTAAGAATTCTTTACAACCTTCACCTATATTCGGATATTTTATAATATATTAAGCTTATTACTTATGAAAATACAAAAAAGCCCCGAAACATAAGCGTTTCGGGGCAATTCTATTCTTACTATACAATACCCTGTGCGGTCATAGCATCAACAACCTTCAAGAAGCCTGCGATGTTAGCACCTGCAACATAGTTGCCTTCCATGCCGTACTGCTTAGCAGCTGCATCAAGGTTACGGAAGATGTTAACCATGATTCCCTGAAGCTTCTCATCAACTTCTTCGAATGTCCAGCTAAGTCTTTCAGAATTCTGGCTCATTTCAAGTGCTGATGTAGCAACGCCACCTGCATTTGCAGCCTTGCCGGGTGCAAAGATTACGCCGTTTGCCTGAAGATATTCAGTAGCTTCAATTGAAGTAGGCATGTTAGCACCTTCTGCAACAACCTTAACACCGTTAGCAACAAGGTTCTTAGCATCTTCAAGAAGCAATTCGTTCTGTGTAGCACAAGGAAGAGCGATGTCAACCTTAACAGTCCACTGGTTTGTGCCTTCAGCCTTCTTGTCATGATACTGAGCAGAAGGTCTTGCAGCAGCGTATTCTGTTAATCTTGCTCTCTTCACTTCTTTTACTTCTTTCAAAAGTTCGATATCGATTCCTTCGGGATCGTAAATCCAACCTGTAGAGTCAGATACGGTAACAACCTTAGCGCCCATCTCAATAGCCTTTTCAGCTGCGTAGATTGCTACGTTACCGGAACCTGAAACTGCAACAGTCTGGCCTGCGATGTCCATATTGTTAGCCTTTAACATTTCCTTGGTGAAGTATAACAAGCCGTAACCTGTAGCTTCCTTTCTTGCAAGGGAACCACCGTAAGAAAGTCCCTTACCTGTAAGAACACCTTCGTATACGTTGCGGATTCTCTTGTACTGCCCGTACATATAACCAATTTCTCTTGCACCTGTACCGATATCACCTGCGGGAACGTCGGTGTCAGCGCCGATGTGCTTGCAAAGTTCTGTCATAAAGCTCTGGCAGAATGCCATTATTTCTCTGTCTGACTTGCCCTTAGGATCGAAGTCAGAACCACCCTTACCGCCACCGATGGGAAGGCCTGTTAAAGAGTTCTTAAATACCTGTTCAAAACCTAAGAATTTGATAATACCTAAGTTTACGGAAGGATGTAAACGAATACCTCCCTTGTAAGGTCCGATTGCACTGTTAAACTGTACTCTGAATGCATTGTTTACCTGAACCTGGCCCTTATCATCAACCCAAGGTACTCTGAAAAGAATCTGTCTTTCAGGGGTAACCATTCTTTCAAGAAGAGCATCTCTTCTGTATGCTTCTTCATTTGCTTCCACTACAACACGAAGAGATTCAAGAACCTCTTTTACTGCCTGATGGAACTCGGGCTGTGCGGGGTTTTTCTCAACGACCATAGCAATGACTTCATCAACGTATGACATACTAGTGTCCTCCTTATATAATAATAAATAAAATGCCTTTAATCCACGGCTATTATATAACAACCCCTTGTGCATTTGCAATATTTTTTTACTTTTTTTGATTAAAGTGCTAAAATCAGCCCATCTATGTACGCAGACCGGAAGAGGAGAGTTCCGGCCCGCCAGAAACGTACAACACTATAATGAATGTCAGGCGACGACAAAGTTGTCGCCATACAAGAGATAAGCATATTTTCAAAGACGATAAAATATTCCCAGTTCAAACAATAAATATACTTTGATTTATCCTTTTCACATCTAAGGCAAAACGTCCATGGGATTCACAGGCACCCCGTCTTTTGTCATCTTCATGTAAAGGTTACTTCCTTCACTGCTATAATATACGCTGGGCTCTGCCACAGTTCCTAAGAAAGTACCTGTTTCCACCACATCTCCAGCATTAACGGCGATATTATCCATCTGGCCATAGGTAATTTCATAGCCTTCACCGATTTCTAAGACAATTCCATTACCTAATTCTTTATTGCTGTAAACTTCTTTTACAACGCCGTTTGCAGAAGAAATGACATTAGTACCGACTTCTGCCTTAATTACCAATGCAGGATTATAACGATACTGTCCAAGCGTTTTAAAATAAACGGTCTTGTCCATACTGTAGTTCATAATCAAATCCCCATACAAAGGCCAGGTAAGCGCCTGTTCTGCCGGGAAATTATAATTTGCGATAATTACCTGCTCTGCGCCCGCTTCCTGCGTCTGCACTTCACCGCCTTCGGCAAGCGTTGCATCATCGTCCGAAATTACATTTTCTGATATGTTAATGTTATTTTCGCCGGCTTCCTCGGCAGTTACTTTTTCGTCGGTTTTCCCGGCAAGTTCAGCCTCCACTCCGTGGGAATCCACCTCCCAGAAATCAGGATCTGCGTCCAAATCATCCGCTACAATCAAATCCTGCTGATTCACGCCAATATTCTCCGCGATTTCACTGGTTTTATCCGCTACGCTTTGTCCGTCCAGCTCGCTTAAGTCTACGCGATACTCTCCGTTGTCCTTGCTTTGCTCTCTTACATAGACACCCGCCATGGTCAATGCAGTCAACACAAAAGCAGATGCGGAAATCATAATTATTTTTTCTTTTCTTAAACTATTCTTTTTTCTTCTCATGGGAACCTCGTTTCCGTGTCATAAAAACACTTAAGATAAAAGTATTTTTTCCGTTTTGGAAACGATTATACATTGTAAAAGAAAAAACTACGCGTGAATGTCTTCGCGATTTTCTTTTCGAATTTCAATGCCGGGATAATAATACTGTAAAATTTCCGAAAAACTTCGTCCTTTGCCGGCCAAAGCGTCTGCACCATATATGCTTAACCCGAAACCATGACCTTTTCCCCGCACATAAAAAACGTAAGAATCTTCTTTTTTATCATATTCAAAACAAGCGGAAGGCAGGCCGTATTTTCTGCGAAATTCTTCGCCGGACAGTTCCTCGCCTTTTACTTTCACAGTCAGAACATAACCCCAAGGGTCCCGGGATACAATTGCGAAATCCCCGCCCAGCGTCTCCCCTGCAATTTCCATTGTCACATAATATCCGTCCGCATACATATCCTCCGCAGAAGGCACAGACTGCACATAAGGCAGGTTTTGCGCCAAGATTTCACCATCCCGCGTTTCCCCTGCGCTTATCTTGTGAAAAGGCACCTCCGCAATCTCCCCATTATAAAAAATAACGATACCTTCCGTGGCTTTCACCGCGTCCTGATATCGTTGTAAATTCTTTTCGTATTCTTCACCCCAGAGAATCCGAAGTTCTTCATCCGTATAAAAGCTGTCTCTGTCCACTGCACGCTCTTCCATAATGGCGCACACGGCATTGCTTCGCAAAATAACCGCCACTGCTTTCAGGGTTTCATCCTGATACCTATTTTCCGTACTTCTCGCCAGTGCCCCTACCAAATAAGACTCCAAACGGATACTCACCGTTCTTCCGTCCACCTCTACCTGAATTGTTTGATCAATTTCTTCGAATCCCACATTCATCGCCGGCTGAATTCCGTTTATCGCCAAGTGCAATATATAAGGTAAAATAAAAATGAAAAAGGAAACTGCACCGACTAGAATCACACGTTCTTTCAATACCGCTTCCTTTTCCAACTTTTTCAATTTTATCCTTCTTTCCAAATCCACATATTATCAATTAACTCGCATTCGCTACACCAAGGTAGCTATCTGTCTGTCAACACTATAATATATGCATTTGGTGTTCGCTACATTACTGATTACTCACCCCTGTAACAAACATATAATCTTTAGCCGTTTATCCCTACTTCGAATGAACCCCAAGCCTCTAAGAAACGTCCGTCACAATGTCAACTTCGCCCTATTGTTGCTCCTGCTACAGAATTCACAGAAATGTCACTTTCTTTGTTATTGGTTACAACAGAAACCTCAACAGTTGAAAGTGACACCGCTCCATCGGTCCCTTAAAAAATTGACCTCCACCCGAAGCGGATTATCGACTTAACAAAGTCGCATCCATGTCTAATAGTATGTATCCCCTTGAACACATCCGCTACCTTGTTGCGTTTAGATTTTTTGTAAGTTTAAGATAGCACACTTTTTTATAAAAACAAATAGGTTTTTACCAATAATAAACAGATTGACACGAAATAAAAAAGTGGCGGTTTTATATAGTGGACAGAGCAAATTGTCTTATATATGTTCTCGCGGACGCTTCCGCTTAATTGTGCCACGTAACGGTACATAAGATTGCAAAAAATGCAATCTAAGTACCGACGGGCACAAAAGCCGCTCGAACAAAATATAAGACGATTTGCTCTTGTGCTTCGATAAAAATGCGTGATAAATATATGTAATTTCATCAACTCTTACTACAAAACAGTTGTTAATTCAATAAAAAAGTGCAACACATTTTATATGATGCATTGCACTTTCTATCATCTTAAATTCTATTGTAGTTAATCAAGCAACCTTTCAGAATGATTTCACGTTCTTCGTTGGTTAATTCGCCAACCTTAAGTTCGAATTCTGTGGTCTTGCCGTCAGCAATTGTATAAGCCTTGATAATCTCGGTCTTATCTTCGATTGCCTTGCGGATGCCGGGTACATAGATGTAATCCAAGTTCTTGAAAGGAAGCTCGCCTTCGGGAATTAAGAAGGGAAGCATACCCCAGTTAATCAAATTGGAACGATATCTCTTGGTTGCATATTCGTTTGCAATGTTTGCCCATCCGCCAAGTACCTTCTGGCAACTTGCAGCCTGTTCACGGGCAGAACCGTCGCCGGGTTTTACCGCAAAGATTGTGCTACCGATACCGATGTTCTTCTTCTCCACGCCGGGGAAGTTTGCTTCAATCGTATCGTATACTACTTTTAACTCAGCAATTTCTTCTACGGGGCACTTTCCGTCTTCTCTTGCCTTCTCAGCCTTCTGCACTTCTTTGGCTCTGCCTACATAAGCAGGGTCTTTTCTGGAAAGTGTGAACTCAGCCAAGCCCAAAGGATTGGAACGGAAAGATGAAGTTTCTCCGGAAGGAATTAACTCATCCGTTGTTGTTACGGGGTCGTGAATTTCAGATACTACTTTAAGAAGTAAGTCATCTGTTAATTCACACATTGCAGGCCAGTCCTTGATATTGGGACCAAACTTAATGTCCACTGAAGGATCAGCCACACCCTTGGAATCGTATACACGATTTGCATAAATGCTGCTGTCAAAGTAGTATTTATACTTGCTTAAATCACCGTCAAATTCAGCTGCAGAAGTAAGGATACCCTTGTTAGCCGCTGTTGCTGCGATAGAACGTGCATCCATAAGAGCAACAGAAGAAATCTGGCCGTTCTGAAGCTTAGAACCTTCACGGTTCGGGAAGTTACGGGTTGAATGTCTGATACTGAGTGCATTGTTTGCGGGTGTATCCCCTGCACCGAAGCAAGGCCCACAGAATGCAGTCTTCATAATGGCACCGGACTGCATAATGGTTGCAGCACAACCGTTTTTCACCAATTCCATATATACGGGCATAGATGCGGGATATACGCTTAAGGTAAATTCGTCAGAACCGATAAACTTGCCTTTTAAAATGTCCGCAGCCGCGCAGATATTCTCAAATCCGCCGCCGGCACAACCAGCGATAATACCCTGATCTACGTAAAGCTTTCCGTTACGAACCTTATCTTTTAAGGTGTAATCAACAGCGCCATCAAGGCTTACTGCCGCACGCTTCTCAACATCATCTAAAATGTCCATAAGGTTAGCATTTAATTCATCAATGGTGTAGGTATTGCTGGGATGGAAAGGCATAGCAATCATAGGCTTGATTGCAGACAAATCAACGGTAATTACGCCGTCATAGTATGCCACTGCTCCGGGATTTAACTCCTTGTATTCTTCCTTACGTCCGTGAATCTCATAGAATTCTTCTACCTGGGCATCTGTCTGCCAGATAGATGAAAGACAGGTTGTTTCGGTAGTCATTACGTCAATACCGATACGGAAGTCAGGTGTTAATGATGCTACACCGGGGCCTACGAATTCCATTACTTTATTTTTAACATAACCGTTTGCAAATACCGCACCGATAATTGCAAGAGCTACGTCCTGAGGACCAACGCCCTTCGCAGGTGCGCCTGTCATATAAACTGCAACAACGCCCGGCATGTTAATATCATATGTCTGGTTTAAAAGCTGTTTTACAAGCTCGGGACCGCCTTCGCCCATAGCCATAGTACCCAAAGCACCGTAACGTGTATGAGAGTCGGAACCAAGAATCATCTTGCCGCCGCCTGCCATCATTTCTCGGGCAAACTGATGGATAACTGCCTGATGAGGGGGTACATAAACACCGCCGTACTTCTTTGCACAAGAAAGACCAAACATGTGGTCATCTTCATTGATCGTACCGCCTACTGCACAAAGTGAATTGTGGCAGTTGGTAAGTACGTAAGGAATGGGGAACTTTTCAAGTCCTGACGCTCTTGCGGTCTGGATAATACCTACGAAAGTAATATCGTGGGATGTAAGCTTATCGAATTTGATTTTTAACTTATCCATATTACCTGAAGTATTATGGCTTTCTAAAATTCCATAAGCGATAGTTTCTTTTCTTGCTTCTGCCTCGGTTACATTCTTACCGGTTTGCTGCGCAATGATTGCTGCCGCATCGGCATTGTCATACACAAGCTCGGTACCGTTAATAAGATATGCACCGCTGTTGCTTAACTGAATCATTCTGAGTCCTCCTCTTTTATTTCATCACCGGTTATGTGTAAAACAATTCCGCTTCGCACAAAACCCGCGTTACCTACAATTTGAATTACCGGTTTCTCGCCGTCTATATAATCTTTATCATAAAAGTGAACATGCCCTGCCAAAACCGCTATGACCGGGCTGTCCTCTGCCGTTGTCGCCTCTATAAAAGCCGTCGACTCCTCTGATGGATAAATACCGCCATAGTTTCCTGCACCTATTACTACGGGCGAATCCCAAACTTCTTTGGCTTTTCCAAGCACGGATTGGGTCATAAAAGGCACATGAACCAATACAATGACCGGTTTCCCCTGCTCTAAAACCTGTAAATACTGCTCCAAAGCATCCGGATGTACCTGTCCGGAACTATTGTCTACCGATACCACAAGAAAATCTTCCATATCCATAATTTCTATGGTTCCGTTCTCCGCAATCACAGGCTGTAACATCGGAATATATTCCTGCTTTGCCTTGTCGGTCATGTATTCCCAAGGGTAAGTCCAATCGTGATTACCTAACGTATACAGGTAGGGCATATCCAATTTGGATACATTTTCATTTAAGAAATCTATATTGGCAGATGACGGGTAATCAATAATATCCCCGCCAAACAGTACAGCATCCACTTCCCGTTCGTTGGCATACTTCATCCAATAAGGAAACTGCTCTGCCGCCGAAACACCTATCGCATCCATAAAAACAGGGTATCTTCCATCTGCGTTGGCAGTTACCTGTGCATCATCTTCTTCCGACTGCACAATCACATGCGTATCCGTAAGAAAAAGCAATTCATACTCTTTTTCCAAACCTTCAATCACAAGATATTCTTCCCTGACATGGTCCGGTTGAATATAATCTACGGTATTTACTTGTTTTTTATAAAGCTTTGCCACTAATAAGCAAAGCAATATGCACATTACTGCAATGCCCAGTAATATGCATATTGTCTTTGAATTTTTTTTCATTATTTCTTTAATACAACCTTATCAAGCTTCCAGATTTCATCTACATACTGCTGAATGGTTCTGTCAGATGTAAACTTACCTGAGCATGCTACATTTAAAATAGCGCTTTCTGCCCAACGTGCCTCGTCCTGGTATGCTTCTTCTACTCTCTTCTGTGCTGCCGCATATGACTTAAAGTCCTTCAAAATGAAGTATGTGTCAGCCTTAGAAGTACTTTCGGTATTAAGAAGCGAGTTATAAAGGTGACGGAATCTCTCTGTATCATCGGGAGAATATGTTCCGTTGATTAACTGCATCAATACCTTACGTACGTCCTGATCGTTGTTGAAGATTTCCATAGGATCGTAGCCACCGTTGTTCTCAAAGTTGATAACCTCGTCTGAAGAAAGGCCGAAAATAAATGCATGGTCTTCACCAACTTCTTCTACGATTTCCACGTTAGCGCCGTCCATAGTACCTAATGTAAGAGCACCGTTTAACATAAACTTCATGTTACCTGTACCGGAAGCTTCCTTAGAAGCAGTAGAAATCTGTTCAGAAACATCTGCTGCCGCAAAAATCCACTCTGCGTTAGATACACGATAGTTTTCGATAAATACAACCTTAATCTTACCGTTGATAGATGCATCATTGTTGATTACATCAGCAACTGCGTTGATTAACTTAATTGTAAGCTTAGCGTTACGGTATCCTGCTGCTGCCTTAGCACCGAAGATGAAAGTTCTGGGATAGAATTCCATATCAGGATGTTCTTTTAATTCGTTGTAAAGGTACATTACATGAAGGATGTTGAGTAACTGTCTCTTGTACTCATGTAATCTCTTAACCTGTACGTCAAAAATAGAACGAGGGTCTACTTCGATACCGTTGTGCTCTAAAATATATTTTGCAAGGCGGACCTTGTTCTGATACTTAATGTTCATGAACTCAGCCTGAGCCTTTTTATCTTTGGCATAAACCTTAAGGCCTTCCATCTTGGGAAGATCTGTAATCCATTCGTCACCGATGTGATCTGTTACCCAATCTGCAAGAAGGGGATTTCCGTGAAGAAGGAATCTTCTCTGTGTGATACCGTTGGTCTTGTTGTTAAACTTCTCAGGCATCATCTCGTAGAAATCTCTTAATTCCTGGTTCTTTAAGATTTCGGTGTGAAGTCTTGCAACACCATTTACAGAGTAGCCTGCAACGATTGCAAGGTGAGCCATTTTAACCTGACCATCATAAATGATAGCCATTTTACGGATTTTTTCCTGGTTTCCGGGATATTTTGACTCGATTTCACAGATAAATCTGCGGTTGATTTCTTCTACAATCTGGTAGATTCTGGGAAGAAGACGGCTGAACAATTCGATAGGCCATTTCTCCAAAGCTTCTGACATAATTGTATGGTTGGTGTAAGCACAGGTATTGGTTGTTACATACCATGCTTCATCCCATGTAAGATAATATTCGTCCATAAGGATACGCATTAATTCCGCAATTGCTACGGTAGGATGTGTATCGTTTAACTGGAAAGTTACTTTTTCGTGTAACTTCTTAATATCATCGTGATTTCTCATATATTTTGCAACTGCTTCCTGAACAGATGCAGAAATGAAGAAATACTGCTGTTTTAATCTTAATTCCTTACCTGCATAGTGGTTATCGTTGGGGTAAAGTACTTCAACGATATTTCTTGCAAGGTTTTCCTGCTCAACAGCCTTCTGGTAATCGCCCTTATCAAAAGAGTCAAGACGGAAGCAGTCGATAGGCTGTGCATCCCAAATACGAAGTGTATTTACGATACCGTTGCCGTAACCTACGATAGGAAGGTCATAAGGAACAGCCTTTACAGCCTGGTAGCCTTCCTGATAGTAGTTGTTTCTGCCGTTTTCATCTACTCTTACGTTTACATATCCGCCGAAACGAACTTCTTTAGTGTATTCGGGACGACGTAATTCAAAAGGATTACCGTCAGCAAGCCAGTTATCGGGAACCTCAACCTGATATCCGTCTCTGATTTCCTGCTTGAACATACCGTAACGGTAACGGATACCGCAGCCGTATGCAGAGTATCCTAAAGTTGCAAGGGAATCAAGGAAACATGCTGCCAAACGGCCCAAACCACCGTTACCGAGCGCTGCATCGGGTTCCTGATCTTCTACGATATTGATATCAACACCAAGCTCTTCCAAAGCATCCTTAGCATCCTTGTATGCCATAAGATTAATCATGTTGTTACCCAAAGCACGACCCATTAAGAATTCCATTGACAAGTAGTAAACGGTCTTAGGATCTTCTTTCTCGTAGGCTTCCTGGGTCTTTAACCAGTTGTCAACAATCTGGTCCTTGATTGCGTAAGATACAGCCTGGAAAATCTGCTGTTCTGTCGCTTCATCCATGTTCTTACGATACAATGTTTTCACGTTGTATAAAACGCTGCGCTTGAACAATTCTTTGTCAAACTTAAACACTGCATTTGCTGCTTTTGTTTCTTTTTTTGCAGGTGCTGTTTTCTTTGCTGCTGCCATTTTCTTTCCTCCATTGTTTTGATAAAGAATGTGCTTGCCACATTCTTCGCGCCCGAGCGGTGTTGCAAAGCAACTAATTTCATCTCCGCGAGGTGCGCACTAAATTTTGCTTCACCGGAGTTTCCGGTGAAAAAATGTTTTCCCCAAAACACTATTTACTTATATTACTGCTTCTGCACGCCGATGGTTACGTCTTCCCCGTTGACATTCCAGTTCTTAGCGCCGTCGCAGCTTGCACCGTAGACAATTTCGTCTGCCAGTACTTTTACAGAGATTGCATTTTCGTTCTTCTTCACAACGTCAGCTACTCTGTCATTTCCGCTAATGTAGACCTTGATGTGGTCCATAACTTCAAAGCCGGAATCCTTACGCATGGTCTGGACCTTGCTGATTACCTCATACATAAATCCTTCTTCGATTAATTCATCAGTAAGGTTGGTATCAAGAATTACGGTTACTGTATTGTCCGCTTCTGTTACATAGCCTTCCTTCTGCTTCATATCGATAAGAAGATCTTCTTCTGCAAGAGATACTTCGGTTCCGTCTACATCAAAGGTTAATGCACCCTTTTCTTTTAAAATATCCATAGCATCATTGCCGTCAACGCTGCCGAGGTACTTCTGGATACCGCCCAACTGCTTACCGTACTTAGGTCCTACGGTACGAAGCTGAGGCTTAAAAGTATAGGTGGTAAAATCTCTTACCTCATCGGTAAAGACAACCTTTTTCACATTTAATTCATCTTCGATGATTTCCTGATAAAATTCACCCAAGGTAAAAGGTGCTTTTACAAACATGGTTGCGATGGGCTGGCGATTCTTGATGTTTGCGGTATTTCTGCAGGCACGACCTAAAACTACGGTCTTTAATACTGCTTCCATATCCTCTTCCAGCTTCTTGTCAATCATAGACTCATCCGCAACAGGGAAATCACATAAGTGAACGCTCTCCGGTGCATTTGCATCGATGCTGCAAACCAGATTGCGATAAATCTGCTCTGTCATAAAAGGAATCATAGGCGCTGCAACCTTAGAGATGGTTACAAGGGCAGTATAAAGTGTCATGTAAGCATTGATTTTATCCTGCTCCATTCCCTTAGCCCAGAAACGCTCACGACCGCGGCGCACATACCAGTTACTCATTTCATCCACAAACTCCTGAAGTGCTCTTGCAGCTTCGGGAATGCGGTAATTAGCCAAGTCGTCGTCCACTTCCTTGATTACGGAATTCATCTTGGAAAGGAGCCACTTGTCCATAACCGGTAATTTATCGTATTCCAATGTATATTTGGTTGCATCAAAATTGTCAATGTTCGCATACAGAACGAAGAATGCATAGGTATTCCAAAGAGTACCCATAAACTTACGCTGGCCTTCCTGTACTGCCTTGCCGTGGAAACGGTTGGGTAACCAGGGAGCAGAGTTAATGTAGAAGTACCAACGGATTGCATCTGCGCCGTAAGTCTCCAATGCGTCGAAAGGATCAACCGCATTACCCTTAGACTTACTCATCTTCTGTCCGTTTTCATCCTGTACGTGGCCCAAAACGATTACGTTCTCGTAAGGTGCCTTATTAAATAAAAGTGTAGATTCTGCTAAAAGTGAGTAGAACCACCCTCTTGTCTGGTCAACTGCTTCAGAAATAAACTGAGCCGGGAACTGTGCCTCAAACTTATCCTTGTTTTCAAACGGATAGTGGTGCTGTGCAAAAGGCATTGCACCTGAGTCAAACCAGCAGTCAATTACTTCAGAAACACGCTTCATTGTACCGCCACACTTCTCACAGGGGAAGGTCACTTCATCAATGAAAGGTCTGTGTAATTCCACACCGCCCTCGGGATAATTGTCGCTTAATTCCTGTAATTCAGCGCGACTTCCGATGGAGTGCATATGTCCGCATTCGCTACATTCCCAAATGTTAAGCGGTGTACCCCAGTAACGGTTACGAGAAATACCCCAATCCTGGATATTTTCCAACCAGTCACCGAAACGTCCCTTACCGATAGACTCGGGAATCCAGTTAATGGTGTTGTTGTTACGGATTAAGTCCTCTTTTACG
>JAGAQZ010000037.1 GCA_017622505.1 Lachnospiraceae bacterium | reverse complement strand
TAATTTCAGGTGTATTGCTTTCTGCTATCCTTGCTGCATCAATGAGTACAGCTGATTCTCAGTTGCTTGCTTCTTCATCTGCATTTGCATCAGACGTTTATAAGCCTGTATTCCGAAAAAATGCATCCAACAAGGAAATGCTTTGGGCAGGCCGTATCATCGTAATCGTGATTGCGATTGTTGCGTTATTGATTGCAATTAATCCTAACTGTGCCGGCATTATGGCATTGGTTGAATGTGCATGGGCAGCGTTTGGTGCAGCTTTCGGTCCTGCGATTATCCTTTCACTTTTCTGGAAGAGATTTACATATAAGGGTGCAATTGCAGGTATCGTGGTAGGTTTCGTAGTAGATGCACTTTGGTATGCATTCTTGTCAGGCCCTACAGGTTTGTACGAGATTATCCCCGGTTTTATCGCAAGCATGATTGCTGCAGTGGTTGTATCTCTTATTGACAAGGCTCCTTCGAAAGAAGTTATGGACTTGTTTGAAGAAGGAATTAAGCCTACCGCAGATGCAGAATAAGAATTCTTCCATAAAAATAGGAATAATCATATATAATTAAAAGTATCATTAAGCCGTCTGTTCTTTCGGGAGCAGACGGTTTTTTATGCCTTAAAATGTAATATTTTTGCAACTTAATCATCTGATTTGCAACATAAACAAAATCATTTTTCAGAGTCAAAAATCTTTGATATAGTCCGTTTAGAAGCAGAGAAAAAACTGCAAAGAAAGGAAATTAAATTATGTCAGAGAAAAATAAGACTATGTCAAAAGAAAGTAAGTTAAAATCATTTTTCAAAAGTGAAGGGTATCAGTATTTTGAATACGCAATGATGGCCTTTGGAGGATTAGGGTTGGAGGTGCTTTACGCATTCTGGTTGGAGCCCCTTATTTACGGACATCCCATGCAGGAGTTTACGACCGCGGAATGTATCATTCATTGGACCGTTACGATTATTACCTGGTTGGTGGTTGCTTTTTTCATTATAAAAAGTGCAAGAAAAAATTTAGGATTTCAGCTAAAAGGAACGGACAAGAAGTGGACGCTGATGGGAATCATAGCAAGTATTGTGTTGGTTGGATTGATGATGGGAATCAACTATATCGACGTGGGTGGATTAAAAATTATTTACGAATTTCACAGACTTGGTGCTTTGAAATTTGTATTTCAGCATTTGTATTATTTGGCGGAAGTGATTCTTTTTACCTTAATTATTGTATTTGGACAGCATGCGTTGGAGAAGTTGTTTCGAAAGAAAAACATTCCTTACGGCGGAATTGTAGTGGGACTCACTTGGGGACTTGCACATTGGTTTACCAAGGGAAGTATCTGGATTGGTTTGGAAGGAATTGTATTGGGATTTCTGTTCGGCGCGATTTATCTCTTTTTGGGCAGAGATTTTAAGAAGACTTATCTTGTATTGGCTTTGACCTTTATAATATAATGTACGCGAGCGAAAAACTGAGCGGCGCGAAGCGACATTTGTTTTTACGTCGCGATAATGAGTAACACACGAAATGAGGTACTAACGGTGAAGATTAATATCTATCATGAACCCAATTTAAAAGAGAATCATGTGGATTTGCATTACAATAAAACGGACGAGGAAACCGTGGCAGTGAAGCAATATCTGTCAGCCTTTCAAGGACTGATTCCGGGGAAAGATGAAGAGATGGAACGTGAGAAAATGCTGATACCGGGAGAGATTCTTTATATTGAAGTTGTGGACCGTAAAACTTATGCGTATCTTAAGGACAGCGTTTGGCGCATTTCCTATGGTTTGCAGCAGTTTATGGAGCAATTCGGCGCTGTGGGTTTTGCAAGGAACAATAAATCCATGCTGGTAAATATTTACCATATCAAAGAATTAAAAGCGCAGATAAATATGCGCGTGAATATAGTAATGGATAACGGCGAAGAAATTGTTTTGAATCGAAGTTATAAAAATGAATTTTACAAATATCTGGAAAAGAAGGTGGCACAATCATGAAAATGATAAAAGAATATTTGCTTTCCGTATGTGTAGTATATACCATTTTGGCCCTTGGCAAGGTGTTAATAGAAGGGATTGGCGGAATGCAGGATCCTTACTATGTAATGAATTTCGGGATATTATTCGTAATTACCTGCTATGCGGCTTTTATACTGTTTATGCACCGAATTTTTCATAAAGTTCCTTTGCTGTTTGTGATGATAGGGCAGTATGTTCTGGTAATCGGCGGCGTTATGGCAGGCATTTTTATTATGAGTAAATTTATGGAGGTTTCCCCGGCTGCATATCGGGATATGTTTATACAAATCACTTTGCCCTATATTGTGTTTGCCGGAATTTATTACATTTCATATTTTAGGGAAATCAAAAAAGCAAATGAGATTATTAAAGCGATCAAAGAAATAAGTTAGTTTTGAGCTTGCACTCCTATGATGTGAAACCTATAATGAAGACAGATTAACTTCCATAAAATTTATGTACCCCGTACGTATATTAAGTATTAAAGCACAGAAAGGGCCTAGCCATGAAGAAAAAGATTTTATTGCCAATCATAATAGCTGTTGTTGCGGTTGCACTCATCGCAATTGCTGCGATTACAATATATACGGGGAAATACGGCAAGAATGCGCCGATACTGGAAGTAAAAGAAGAAGTTACGGTAATGGAATACAGTACCGTACATATTGACGAATTCATTATCAATACCGAGAACATAAGCAGTGTTCGAATTGCAGATATCAAATTGCAGGGGCGCAATGATCCCGGTCATGCCAAAATTAGTGATGACGGGCAATCTGTAAGTATTGGTGATTTCTGGGAGTTTTATACCGTTACGATTGAGGCAAAAGGAACCAACGGATGGAAAGTAAGGGAAGAAGTTGGTCTCTATTCTTATGGAGAACCGCCGGTATATGTGTCGGAAGAGAGTTCAGACGAAGTATTAGAAGATGAGATAAATACAGAGGCAGTATCTGAAGAAAGAGTGAGTGAAGAAGCATCTGAGACAGAAGCAAATAAAGATGGCGCATCTGAAGAATTAGAGAATTCAGAAGGATTATCGGAAGAAGAACGTTTTCTGGCTGAGTTGGAGAAGATTGAAGGGGATTATACCTATGAAGAAGCCAAGGCACTGGGGTGGGGAAATTACTTTTTGGCCGATAAAGACTTTTTGACTTTAGAGCACCTTTATTTTAAAGATAAAAGATCTTTTCTGACTGCGTACGGATTTGATGTGGATGAGCCTTTTTATAAGGTATATGCAGAGGGAGACTTAGTCTTAACGATGTATTATGATGAAGAAACGGAACTGGGCTGTGTTATTTCCGGCAGCAGAGGGCTTGAAGGTGCCTGTTTCCAAGGCGCGACTACAGCAGAATGGAACGGTTATTTGTGGGGCGACTATACGGATCCGGTTGTCGTACATCTGGATGAACGCCTGCGTCCCCAAGATTATATGGAAGATTATCATTACGATGAGATAAAAGAATACGATGATGCGGGAAGGCTTGTGGAGTATCGCGTTACCAATATAGATGATTATATAAAAGAAGAATGCAGTTCTGCGAAAGATTCTTATGATGGGTGGAACGATGCTTTGAAGGTAACATATGAATATCAACCAAACGGTGAACTGGCATATAGGGAATATGTTCACAATTCTTACATATTCGGAACGACACAAAGCGTACTGCAGACCTGGTTTGATGAGCAGGGCAGACCGGTTTATGAATGTGCATATATTACCCATGGCGCTTTGGAGTGGTTCTATATTTACGAAGATGAAGATGAGATTCCGGAGTATATACTCTCTACGGATTTTGGTTGGGGACCGGCGGAGCTGACCCAATATAAATAAAATTGCAGGTATTTTAGGAAATAAAAGATGAAGAAATTAATCATACGAATCGCCCTAATCGTAGTAGGCGTCCTTGGCTTGATTTGGTTTTTGACACCTTTTGCGGTG
>JAGAQZ010000036.1 GCA_017622505.1 Lachnospiraceae bacterium | reverse complement strand
CTACTAAGACTATGCACGTATGTACAAACTGCTTAAAGTCAGGTCGCGTTGAAAGAGCATAATTTTATTTTATAATCTGATTATAAACCGCTGAAGTGTTTCGGCGGTTTTTTTATGGGTATTTTTATAAACATTATTTTAACAATAAGATGGCATTTTAAAAGTGTGATTTTAATTATGTTTATAAAAGTGATATATAAAAGTATTAAAATATTATAACTTCAAAGATTTTTGTTTTCTTTTTTATAAAAAAAGGTTATAATATATAGGCATTCGTATGTCCAGGCATACATAGATGCAAAAAATACCGACTTTAGGAATTAAGGAGGCGTAACTATGAAAGGTTCTATGGATACTCATATGGGTAGTATTTTGGTAGACAGCAATGTAATTGCAAATTATGCAGGTAGCGTTGCTATGGAATGCTATGGCGTTGTTGGTATGGCAGCCATGAATGTGAGAGACGGTTTTGTCGGTCTTTTAAAGAAAGACAGCGCATCAAAGGGCATCACAGTTAAAGTGGAAAACAACAAAATGACTTTAAATCTTCATATTATTGTTGCATTTGGTGTTAGTATTATGGCCGTTGCAAACAATCTTATGAGCGAAGTAAAATACAAAGTTGAACAGTTTACCGGTTTGGATGTAGAAAAAGTTAACGTATACATTGAAGGCGTTAAGGTGGTTGATTAAGGAGGACTTACAAAGTGGCTACTAATGTTATAAATGCCGAATTGCTTGCGAAGATGTTTCTTGCCGGCGCTAAAAATTTGGAAAGCAAAAAGGAATATATCAACGAATTGAATGTATTCCCCGTTCCGGATGGTGATACCGGTACAAATATGACTTTGACAATAATGTCAGCAGCTAAGGAATTGAATAACTTGGGCGAAAAGTCTATGCAGACAGCCTGCAAGGCGATTTCTTCCGGTTCTCTTCGCGGTGCAAGAGGTAACTCCGGTGTTATTTTAAGCCAGTTAATCCGTGGTTTTACGAAAGTGGCACAGGAATATGATGAAATCACAATTCCCGTATTGGCTATGGCTTGTGACAAGGCAGTGCAGACTGCTTATAAGGCAGTAATGAAGCCTAAAGAGGGTACCATTCTTACTGTTGCAGCAGGCGCAGCAACCAAGGCAAAAGAACTTGCCGATAACGGTTGCGACAATATGGAAGAATTTATTGATGAAGTAATTAAACATGCAGATTATGTGTTAAGCACAACCCCTGATTTATTGCCTGTATTAAAGCAGGCCGGCGTTGTAGACTCCGGCGGACAGGGCCTTATGGAAGTGTTAAAAGGCGCATATGATGCTTATCTTGGCAAAGTAACCGATTTTACCTTAAAAGCATCAAGCGGTTCTTCTAAGAAAACTTCTGCAGCAGGTATGGAAAATCTTGCAACTTCTGACATTAAGTTTGGATATTGTACAGAATTTATCATTCTTTTAAGCAAGACATTTAATGTAAAGCACGAGATGGATTTCAAGGATTACTTAGAGTCAATCGGTGATTCCATCGTTGTGGTTGCAGATGATGAAATCGTTAAGGTACACGTACACACCAACGATCCCGGTCTTGCAATCCAGAGAGCGTTAAAATATGGTCAGCTTTCTAACTTAAAGATTGACAATATGCGTTTGGAACATAATGAAATGGTAATCAAGTCAGAAGAAGGCGCGGAAGAAGCGCCTAAGGCTGATGAACCCCGCAAGGAATACGGTTTTATCGCAGTTTCCGTTGGTAAGGGTATCAACGAAATCTTCAAGAGTTTAGGCGTTGATTACATCATCGAAGGCGGTCAGACTATGAATCCCAGTACTGAGGATATGTTGAATGCCATCGATAAGGTAAATGCGGACAATATTTTTATCCTTCCCAACAATAAGAACATTGTTATGGCAGCAAATCAGGCAAGAGATTTGACACAGGATAAGAAGATTATTGTAATTCCCACCAAGACAATTCCCCAGGGTATTACAGCAGTAATTAATTTTATGGCTGATATTGCACCGGATGAGAATGAAGAGCAGATGGGTTCTGAAATGGGCAATGTTAAGACCGGTCAGGTAACCTATGCGGTTCGTGATACCGAAATCGACGACAAGAAGATTGCCCAGGGCGATTATATGGGTATCGGCGATAAGGGTATTCTTTCCGTAGGTAAGGAAATGAAGGATGTTACCCTTGAAATGATTACTGAAATGGTAGACGAAGACAGTGATGAATTAATCAGCATTTACTACGGTGAAGATATTTCTGAAGAAGATGCAACTGCATTATCTGAAGAAATTGAAGTAAAATATCCCGATTTGGATGTTGAACTTCAGTATGGCGGACAGCCGATTTACTACTATATTGTTTCTGTAGAGTAAGAATGGTTGGACATTTTATAAAATAATATGATACGGTTGAAAGAGTGGTGTTTTATGTGACGCCACTCTTTTTTATATAAGTGAGAGTATACGTGAACTTTTTCGGGATTGTGTTACAAATGAAAGTTTTATATAATAGAAAATAGATAGTATATTGTATGTACAGATAGTTGCATTGTGGTTTTAGGAGTGTAATAAATAGAATGATAAATCTAGGATTTATGATAGATCCCGGCTTAATATTATGGATTTTTATATTTGTAATATGTTTTATAATGCCGGCAGCACTTACAATATGGAACATAGTTAATTTATTTGTTAAAAAGGCGTTTTTACCAAGTATAAGTGCACTATTAACTGTCTTTATAGGTTTACTTGATTATGTGTTGCTTTTTGCAATCATGTTTGATCCTGTGGGAGAATGGTATGAGGCGGGTTATACCGGTCAATTTCATAATTTAATTTCCGGTCAATACGAAATAAGTATTATAATTCCTATGTTAATTGGTTTATTGGGTTTGTTTACGTTGCTTATTTTTAAACCCGAAAAATTGTCGCCGGTTATATCTGCATTATCGATTGCAGGCATCATTATTTTAAATGTAGTTCAGATAATGATTGCAATACAAATCAGCGAACAAATTTTAAATGGTATAGAAGGGGCTGCTATATCAATTGATTATTTATACTATGTCTATCATTTTAATATTTTAGTTATTTCTGCAATTGCAATAAAGAAACAGATAGGATATCAGTTAAAATTTTATAAAAGCCTTCCTGTAACATCTGTTAAAAGTAAATTAACCAATTTTTTATATTCTAAAATTAACAATATATATAAATATTCCGGATTTGTATTTCTGTGTTTGCTTTTTGTCGTTGCATTAATGGAAATTGTGTTTATTCTAATCGGTCAGGGGGCAGATGGACCTATAAAAGCCTTTACAGATACCGCTGACTGGACTTTTTCCCGGCAGACACCGCCACCGCCAATAGAATACGAAGGTCATTATTTATGTACGGTTGCTGCCGGCGGTCATAAAAAAGTTGTAAAACCATTAAGATTTGGAATAAGAAGAGGGCAAAGAATTGTTGTAAACAGACAGCTTTGTGTGGCAAATGCGTTTGAAGACTATATACAGACTAAATTTCCCGGATTTCATAGGTTTATTCGTGGAATATATGATAAATATGGATATCCAATTTCAAAACATATTACAACGCAGACAAGAGCAGACATTGTTTATTTTCTTATGAAACCGTTGGAATGGATATTTCTTGGATTTTTGTACACGATGGATGTTAATCCGGAGGATAGAATCAGGAAGCAGTATAGAGAGCATTAAAAAGGTTAAAAAATATGAGTTATAAAATAGAATCAATCATTACATATATTATTTTCGCAATCATATTTTGTTTTGCTATGTGGATTTATATCTATTTTTGCCGTAAATATAAAGACAAAAAGAAGGTATATAAGTGGTTTGTTGTCATTCCGTACACAGAAATGATTGTATCATTGATTTTATTTTGTGCATTATATTTAAATAATTTCGATGGCAACGTCCTTTTTCTTGTTATGTTAGGGTTTATGTTATTGCCGTTTATGCATTTGTTTATGTTTTATTATGTACCTTACGGAAATGAAAAAGTACCACTTTTTAAAAGGATTCAGTGTTTAATTATTCTCTTTTTCTATGTTGTGTTGGTTTTGGGATTATTATACTGTTTTTATAGCGGTGTATTTTTGTTTGGTTTTGGAAATAAACAGCCGGTTTCAATTGAGGTGATTCAATACGAACGGCCGGAAGGAAATGAGAAGTCTGTTTTAATTACCGATGACGAAGAGATATTGGATTTATATGATGCAATCCGTCATGCAAAGATTCAAGAAGTGCAGTTCGATTCGGAAGGCTTGGAAACGGATGGAGATTGGGTAATCATTTTACATTTTGAAAATGAGGATATTACATTGTGTACCCAAGGAGAAGGAATGAAGGACAGTATCTATTTTCGAAGATATACGAATCAAAATGATTCGCGCGAATTTATTGAATTTTGGCTGGATAATTCCATACTGATAGGGATATTGCAGGATTACAAGTGATTGAATGGATAAAAATCTAAGAAAGGAGAACGGCATGCAAATCACTGATTTGAAAAACATACCTTTGGTCAAATTAAAAGGCATCGGCGAGAAAAGTGCCGTTCCTTTTACAAAGGTTGGAATCGAGAACTTATACGATCTTTTATATTATTATCCGCGGACATATCAGACCTATACAGAGCCCGTAAAAGTAAACGAATTAGATGAGGGTTATACAGGTGCTATCCGCGTAGGCGTATGTCGTGATTTCTTTCAGAAGGATATCAAAGGTAAAACCATAACAACCGTATCTGTGGAAGATGAAACAGGACGCATCGGGTTAACATTTTTTCATTTGAAGTATTTACGTCAAGTGTTGAAACCCGGCAGTATTTTCTGCATTTACGGTACGGTTTCCAAGCGCGGAAATAAGCTTCATATGGACCAACCGCAGATTATTAAACCTGAGGATTATGATGTTTATATGCAAACATTACAGCCTATATATTCATTATCCAAGGGATTGACTTCAAACGCGATTAAAAAGGCGGTAAAACAGGTTTTTGCGGACTATGGTGAGTTTGAAGAGGTTTATTCTGAGGAATTCAGGCAAACATACGGCCTTTCCCTTCTGAAAGACTCTTTGAAACGCGTGCATTTGCCGGAAGAATATGATGTTTTGGTAGAAGCGCGTAAAAGACTGGTTTTTGATGAGTTTTATGCCTTTTTAAAGGCGTTAAAAGCATCAAAAGAAGAAAATAACCGCGTGGTAAGCAATTTTACAATGATCGAAAATGCTTATACGGCGCGCTTTATAGAAAAGCTGCCGTTTGAACTGACCAAGGCCCAGACAAATGCCTGGCGGGATATCTGTGATGATATGACGAGTGGTTATGTGATGAACCGTCTTGTACAGGGTGATGTTGGTGCCGGTAAAACAATTATTGCTTTTATGGCGATGCTTCTGTGCGTAAGCAACGGATTTCAGTGTTCTTTTATGGCGCCCACGGAAGTCTTGGCCGGACAACATTATGAAAGTCTAAAAAAACTAGTGGACAAGTACGATTTACCGATGCATCCGGTACTTTTAACAGGATCTACACCCGCAGCGGAGAAACGTCGTATTTATGAGCAGATTGAAAGCGGTGAAATTGATGCTGTAATCGGAACCCACGCAGTATTTCAGGAGAAAGTGGTATTTGAGCGCCTTGCCCTGGTGATTACCGATGAACAGCATCGTTTTGGTGTCAGACAACGTGAGAAACTGGAAGAAAAGGGCGATAAAGTGCATGTGCTTGTTATGAGTGCGACCCCGATTCCCCGTACTTTGGCGTCTGTTTTATATACGGATTTAAGCGTGTCTATTGTGGATGAATTGCCGAAGAACCGCCTGCCGATTAAGAATTGCGTGGTTGGTACGGATAAAAGAGAGGTTGCCTATCGTTTCCTAATGACAGAGGTACAAAAAGGCCACCAGGCCTATGTGATTTGTCCTATGGTAGAAGCTTCGGAAGAAGCGGGTAATCTTGAAAACGTGGTTGATTATGCATATAAACTGCGGGAAGTGATGCCGAAAGAGTACCGTATCGGTGTACTGCACGGACAGATGAAACCCGCTGATAAAAATAAAATTATGAATGAGTTTTCACGGGGTAACATTGATATTCTGGTATCTACCACGGTGATTGAAGTTGGTATTGATGTGCCGAATGCTACGGCAATTATGATTGAGAATGCGGAACGTTTCGGCCTGGCCCAGTTGCATCAGTTACGCGGACGTGTCGGTCGTGGAGATGCCCAGTCTTATTGTGTTTTTATTCAAGGAAATAAGGATAAAGGGCAGTCGGAACGTCTGGAAGTACTTGTAAAGAGTAATGACGGTTTCTTTATTGCGAATGAGGATTTGCGCTTGCGAGGTCCCGGTGATTTGTTTGGTATCCGCCAAAGCGGTTTAATGCACTTTGCAATGGGTGATATCTATCAGGATGCGGATATTCTGATGCTGGCAAGAGATGCGGTAGAGAATGAAGGTGCATAAATATAATATGCATAAATTGATATGTAAAAATTGGATAGGCGTTATTGCTTATAATAAGTGTTTGTGATAAGGAGAATGATTATGAAAAAAGGTAAAAAAGTTATCATCGTCTGTATTGTTTTCATTGTAATTTTAATATGTGCATTTGTTGTTTTATTATTATGTGGTGTTTTTAAAAGTGAAGAAAAGAAATATGAAGATGACATTGCAATATTAAAAGTTGAAAAATCCGGAAAGTTTTATTTTTTTCCTAATGAAATACCTGAGGATGCAAGTGATGTTAAGTGGACTAAAGTGCCAACGATTCTTCAAGGCACCGGACATGAATCACTTTCATTTTATGCATCGGACGAATATATTTCTTCCGTTGTTGAAAACTACGGTACCGACGCAAGAATTTTTATAAAATGTAAACCTTATCCCGATGAAATGGATGAATGGTTTTCAATTTGGCCCAAAACAGGTGAAGAAGTGGAAGATAATCCGGGCGAATATGTAGAACATCCTTTTGATTCTACAAGTCCTGATGCCAAAGGTATTCAATACATTACGGATGCTGATTTCGTTAACAGCTCAAGCTTTGATGAGGAACAATATAATATTTTGGACTTGCATTTGGGATTTCCGGGATATAACGAACTGAAAGAAAACGGAAACAAAGATGCCGTAATTTATATTTTATATGATGATGACGACTGGAATCATCATAGTGTTCGCGGTTTTTATGTAATACCTGATGAAAACTATATTTATTATTTCTGCCAATAACTTGTTACAAAAAGGAGAGCGCCTATGTCTTTCGGATTGGAGGACAGTATGAAAAATTGCATTGATATGCCAATTTTTCATACGCTATTTGTTTCTGAGCGAAAACAAATAGCTATGATGGCAGACGCAAATTTGAGATTTGCGTCGCCTCTTCGCGATGAATCGCTCAGAAAAGAGGAGTTTATGATTTTCTTTGCTTGGAATGATTTCTTTGGAATTAAAAGATTGCCCGGGTATATGGCATACGAGGATGAAATCCCTAAATTTATGTGCAAGGAGCCGGAATTTAGGCCGGAGGCACTTACCACAGGGGATCGAATGTTTATTGCGTCCCATACCTTTTATTATAATGACGGCAGAATTTATAAAAATTATGCAATGCCGAAATTCTGGGTGACGGACCGCATCAACAATCTTTTTATGATGAGCATTGATGAAGATGAATACTGGCTGATTGTCAACAATCAACCGGTTCGTGTGAATGCCGAATTTGATTATGAAGGCAATATGGAAGAGGGTTATCATGTTTCCTGGGATATTCGCAGGGTGATTGTTCCTTCGGTTTTGTATTATATTTCAGAGATTCAGATGCAGAAGATTGTAAAGAAAGCATTTGAGGCGTATGCGTATATTATTTTAGAGAAGAATGAGAAATAAAAAATAAATCAAACTGTTATATTTATATTTTATTGTAATAGTTAATATAGAATTTATATTTTTAATCTAGAATTGATTTGTCAAATGAAACATATATGGGAAAGGTTTAGGATAAAATGGCAAGAATTTATAAACAAATGATGCATCAGGCAATGAACAATATGTGCCAGATGAACGAAGAAGTACTTTGTAATGTTTTTGGGACAACCTATCGCGATAAAGCTTTTGGAATTTTTCCGGGGAAAGTAGCGGAAATGTTTGCCGGAATCACATCTAACGGCAATTTGTTGATTTATTATCATGAAAATTTCGGCACTTCTCAGGTTGCTGAGGTATATCCGCTTTCCTGTGCAACGAAATTAAAAATAAAAGGACCCAACTTTTTAGGAATTAACCGAGTTCAGATTACTTTTAATATGAATGGCAAGAAAAAGTGTGTCGATTTGAATATAGCAAGTGATGTAGAAAACAGTGATTTGGACGAACAGGCAAAAAATGTATCACGTTTTCTTCTTGAATTAAGAAGAATAACCAAATTATATTAAAAGATAAATTACATATGATAGATGGCAGGTGTATGCGCCTGCCATTTTTTTATTTTATAATATCTGAATTGTATTTGTATTATATAAAAATAATTTTATTTAAATCATGTAAAAGTTTATGCACATTATGTGGTATTTATGTTAAAAAACCACAATATCGTGTATTTTTTACTTCTCATTTACAATTCTTTGTGTTATAATTCATTTGGAAATTTTTGTGCTTTTTGGGATGTAATGGATACATATAGAGAAAAATGCACATTTTAGGATTGATATATGCCTGATTTAAGATATGTAATGATAAGTAGGAGAAGTTTAAATGGCAAAGAAAGTGACTTATGATTCAAGCGCAATTACCGTTTTGGAAGGTTTGGAAGCGGTACGTGAACGCCCCGGTATGTATATCGGCAGTGTGTCCACCAAGGGCTTGAATCATTTGATATATGAAATTGTAGATAACTCCGTGGACGAGCATATGGCCGGTTTCTGTGATCGTATTACGGTTACTTTGGAGGCGGATGGTTCTGCAACGGTATCAGACAACGGTCGTGGTATCCCTGTTGATATGCACGAAAAGGGCATCAGTGCAGAACGTCTTGTTTTTACTACATTGCACGCCGGCGGTAAGTTTAATAATAATATATATAAGAATTCCGGCGGTTTGCATGGTGTTGGTTCTTCGGTAGTGAATGCTTTGTCTAAACAAATGAAGGTTACGATTAAGCGTGACGGACATGTATATGAGGACTTTTATGAGAGAGGTATTCCTACGTTAGAGCTTAATAACGGGGAATTGCCGTCCGTAGGCAGAACCAAGGAAACCGGTACGACAGTTAATTTCACACCGGATGATACCATCTTTGAGAAGACCCGATTTAAGGCTGAAGATATTAAGAGCAGACTCCACGAGACAGCATATTTAAATCCTAAGCTTACAGTTGTATTTGAAGATAAGCGCGATGGTTTGAATGAAGTGATTGAATTCCACGAAGAAGAAGGTATCGTTGGTTTTGTCAAAGATTTAAATAAAGGCAAGGAAGCCATTCATGATGTTGTTTATTTCCAGGGAAGTTCCGAAGATATCATTGTGGAATGTGCATTCCAGTATGTAAATGAGTTCCATGAGAATGTTTTAGGCTTCTGTAATAATATTTACAACGCGGAAGGTGGTACTCATATTACAGGCTTTAAGACAATTTTTACAACTGTAATTAACTCATATGCAAGAACTTTAAATATTCTAAAAGAAAAAGATGTGAATTTTACCGGTCCCGAAGTACGAAGCGGTATGGTTGCGATTGTAAGTATCAAGCATCCTACGCCGAGATTTGAAGGCCAGACCAAGACAAAACTTGATAATCAGGATGCTACAAAGGCGGTAGGTAAAGTAGCAGGTGATGAACTTGTGCTTTATTTCGACCGTAATTTGGAGTGTCTGAAAGGTGTCATCGGTTGCGCAGAAAAGGCTGCCAAAATCCGCAAGGCAGAAGAGAAAGCCAAGACCAATATGCTTTCCAAGCAGAAGTTTTCTTTTGATTCCAACGGTAAGTTGGCGAACTGCGAGTCGAAAGATGCTTCTAAGTGTGAAATTTTCATTGTAGAAGGTGATTCTGCGGGTGGCAGCGCCAAAACGGCGAGAGACCGTAAGTACCAGGCAATTCTGCCCATTCGCGGTAAAATTCTCAACGTAGAAAAAGCAAGTATGGACAAGGTCCTTGCCAATGCGGAAATCAAAACTATGATCAATGCTTTCGGTTGCGGTTTTTCAGAAGGCTACGGCAATGATTTTGATATTACAAAACTTCGCTATGATAAAATTATTATCATGGCCGATGCGGATGTGGATGGTGCCCATATCAGTACGCTTTTATTGACCTTGTTCTATCGTTTTATGCCGGAATTGATTCAGGAAGGCCACGTATACATTGCAATGCCGCCTCTTTATAAGGCAATCCCTTACAAGGGCGAAGAAGAGTATCTTTATGATGATTATGCCCTTACCCAGTACCGTAAGAAACACAAAGGACCTTTTACCTTGCAGCGTTACAAAGGTCTTGGTGAAATGGATGCTGAACAGTTATGGGAAACAACATTGAACCCTGAAACACGTAATTTGAAGCTTGTTCAGATTGAAGATGCCGGAATGGCAAATCGCATGACGGAATTACTTATGGGTACGGAAGTTCCGCCCCGTAAGGCTTTTATCTATGAACATGCAAATGATGCTGATCTTGACGTGTAAAATGTTACGAATGTGGTTTATAAACTACGCTTAATTGTAAAGAAGTATATACTGATGTAGCTATATGCAATTGTAGTTATATTTAAGAGATTGGAGCTATAAAATGGCTGAAAAGATAATCAAAACCGAATATTCCGAGGTAATGCAGAAGTCCTACATCGACTATGCCATGAGCGTTATTGTTGCCCGTGCGTTACCTGATGTGCGTGATGGCTTAAAACCCGTTCAGAGACGTACTTTATATGATATGCACGAACTCGGAATTAAATATGACAAACCTTATCGTAAAAGTGCCCGTATCGTAGGTGATACCATGGGTAAATATCACCCTCATGGTGACAGTTCCATTTACGATGCTTTGGTTGTTATGACCCAGGATTTTAAGAAGGGACTTCCTTTGGTAGACGGCCACGGTAACTTCGGTAATATTGAAGGTGATTCCGCTGCGGCAATGCGTTATACGGAAGCCCGTCTTCATAAAATCACCCAGGAAGCGTTTCTTGCAGATTTGGACAAGGATGTAGTGGATTTTATCCCGAACTTCGATGAAACAGAGAAAGAACCTTCTGTTTTACCTGTTAAAATCCCGAATCTTTTGGTAAATGGCGCGGAAGGTATTGCGGTTGGTATGGTAACAAGCATTCCGCCTCACAATCTTGCAGAAGTCATTGATGCTACCAAGGCATATATGAATAACCCTGACATTACCACAAGGGAATTGATGAAATATGTAAAGGGGCCCGATTTTCCTACCGGCGGTATTGTAATTAACCAGGATGACTTATTGGAAATCTATGAAACAGGTGTAGGTAAGGTAAAAATCCGCGGTAAAGTGGATGTAGAAAAGGGCAAGGGCGGACATATTAACCTTGTGATTTCTGAAATTCCTTATACCATGATTGGTGCCAACATTTCCAAGTTTTTGCAGGATGTTGCTGCATTGTATGAAACCAAGAAGACAACAGATATTGTTGATATCACAAACCAGTCTTCCAAAGAAGGTATCCGTATAGTCATTGAATTAAAGAAGGATACCGATGTTGAGAACTTCAAGAACATGCTTTATAAAAAGACACGTCTTGAGGATACTTTTGGTGTAAATATGCTTGCAATTGCTGACGGAAAGCCCGAAACCTTAGGTTTGAAGCAGGTGATTAAGCATTGTGTGGACTTCAGTTATGAAGTTAACCACAGAAAATACACCAATCTTTTAGCCAAAGAGAATGAAAAACGCGAAGTCCAGGAAGGCTTAATTAAAGCTTGTAATGTCATTGACTTGATTATTGAGATTTTACGCGGTTCCAAGGACCGTGCCATGGCGAAGAAATGCCTTGTGGAAGGTATTACCGACGGTATTAAATTTAAGTCCAAAGAGTCCAAAGTAATGGCGCAGCAGCTTATGTTCAGCGAACGTCAGGCCAATGCCATTCTTGAAATGCGTCTGTATAAGTTAATCGGTTTGGAAATCCAGGCATTGATTGCGGAACATGACCAGACTATGGCAAACATCTACCGCTATGAGGATATTTTGGACAGTAGAAGTTCCATGACACAGGTGATTATCAAGGAACTGGAAGATTTCAAGAAAGAATATGGCAGAGCACGTCGTACTGCCATTGAAAATGCTGCAGAAGCAGTATACGAAGAAAAGAAACCGGAAGAAATGGATGTTTATGTTATGGTTGACCGGTTTGGATACGTTAAGAGCGTTGACAAGGCAACTTATGAACGTAACAAAGATACCATCGAAGCCGAGAACAAATATGTCTTTGTATGTAAAAATACCGGCAGAATGTGTATTTTTACGGACAAGGGGCAGTTGTATACCATCAAAGTATCCGATATACCATTCGGAAAACTTCGTGATAAGGGTGTGCCCATTGATAATATCAGTCCCTATTCATCACAGAACGAGCGAATTCTTTGCGCTACAAGCCAGACAGAGTTAAATCTCTATCGTCTTGTATTCGTAACCAAAACTGCTATGGTAAAAGTGGTCGACGGCGGTGAATTTGATGTGGCAAAACGTTCCGTTGCGGCTACCAAACTTGCGGATGGCGACGAAGTGGTTTGCGTAGAAGTATTAAAAGAACAGCG